>RFFS01000115.1 GCA_003696775.1 Calditrichota bacterium | reverse complement strand
GGATTCGGAGCGCCTATACCGGTTGCCTTGATGATCTGATCCTGCCAATTGACCATCCCGGCATTCGGTACCTGTTGTACGACCTGTCCTTGTGACACGACGATCAAAAAGGACACAATAAGCAACTTGACCTTTATTAATGTTTGCATAGCTCCTCCGGGGTTAGCTTTGTAAATCGTTGGAAAAATCAATTAAGACAATATATGTTAAAAATACTGTGACTCGAATCACCGGACTATTTTCAACATTTAATCGATTTTAATTATCAGAATACATTCTCATTCGGAAGGAAATGTAAAAAAATAAAAACAGGCGGAGAAAAAAAAGAGCGGGAGACGGGATTCGAACCCGCGACGTCCAGCTTGGGAAGCTGGCATTCTGGCCACTGAATTACTCCCGCTGTAAGCATCAAATCTAAAAAGAGGATCGCCTTGTCGCAAATCAATCTAAAGATTGTGTGGTCACATGGGCAAACACCAGGGCATCCTTCAATAAATTATCGATACGGCAATATTCATTAGGCTGATGCGCCATATCATCCAGGGTTGACCAAACGGCCGTACTTAAACCGGCGCGCCGGAAAACCGCCGCCACGGTACCACCGCCGATTCCAACGGGCTGTCCCTCGATGTGCCTTGTTTCCCGCAGGGCGCGTTGCAAAGCCTTTACTACCGGCGCGTCCGGCGCAGTTGCCGGCGCCGCATCCTCCCGCTGATTTTCTTCCATGGTGATGGTTACGCCGAATTTTTCTTCAATCCGTCGCATCATAGTACGGATGGCCTCTTCGACTTCATCTATGGAATAAGAGGGTAAAATCCGGCAATCCAGATAAAAAACATCATCACCCGGAATGGTATTGACATTGGGCACATTGGCCTCGCGTCGCGTTGGTTCAAACGTGCTGATCGGCGGATCGAACACCTCGTCTTTTCGATCAAAGATATCATATAAGGTGTTCAATTCCACAATGAAATGCGCCGCGGCCTTAAAAGCATTCACACCGCGTTCCGGCGTGCTGGCATGCACCTGTTTACCCCTGGTGGTGAATTTAAGCCATAAAATAGACTTTTCGGCCACTTCAATCATCGAGCCGTCCGGTTCACCGGCATCCGGCACTATGTATAGGTCATCCCTGCCGAACATATCCTTATGATGCTTCATCAAATATTCCAATCCGTAAATACTGTTTGTTTCTTCATCGGAAACAAACACCAGTTTCAGAGTATGTTCCGGCTGTATGTTCAATCGGGCAAAGGCGCCGGCAACAATCAGGGAAGATACCAGACCCTGATGATTATCTTCCGTTCCGCGACCGTAAATCCTGCCATCCCTGACCACGGCTTCATAAGGCGGTGTCTTCCATTTATTCATATCCCCCTCGGGAACCACATCGATATGGCTCATAATCCAGATGTTTTTTGTCTTGTTTTTGCCCGGAATGGTGGCCACAACATTGGGACGTTCACCGGAAGGTACCGTATGGTCCGGTGCCGGGTAATTGCGCACATCGCCAATCCCCAGTTCCCTGAGATAGTTCATGATCCATTCCGCCTCTTTTGACTCACCCTCGCCGCCGTTTAACGGCCCCAGGGATCGGAACGGTATTAAATGCTTCATTAAATGAATCACTTCATCCTGTTGCTTTTCGATATATTCAGCCAATCGGGCATAACGTTCATTACTCATTATTAGGGCTCCTTATTCTTCATCGGCTAATTCAAATCCACTCACATCGGGTATGACGATTTCTTTCAATGTATGCACAAAATATCGGTCGGTCATACCGGCGATAAAATCACGCACCAATAATTCAGGAGGCGTGTTTTCAACATATGCTTCCCCCTTGCTATTCAGAAAATGTTTGTAAATAGCGCTGGTTTTATTTTGTTGTTGGACATCCCTTAAAAAATGATCAAACAGAAGTTCAAATCCTTTTTCTATTTTTTGATGATTGACCTTAAGTCGCGGGCTGCCGTATATGTGTTTATAATTAAACGCCTTCAGCTCAAATAAGGCGCGGGCAATGGTGTCGCTGAAACGTACATAATTATGACCATGGCTCATGGATACCACATCATTGACCAGTGCTTCGATGATCGTGCCGTTTCGATTACCCAGCCATTGGACGGATAATTGCGGTAAATCTTCACGGCGGATCAATCCTATGCGGATCGCATCTTCGATATCCTGACCAATATAGGCAATGGTATCTGTTATGCGCACTACACAGCCTTCGAGGGTTTGTGGCCGGGTATCCGCCTTTTCCCCGGCCTCCATAGCAGCTATATAATCCAGGATGTCCCGTTCCGTTTTTTCCCTGAACGGCTCCAAAACCTGATCATTGACTTCGCCGTTATGAGAAATGATTCCGTCTCGCGTTTGAAAGGTCAGGTTCAAGCCCTGACCGCCCTTGGTAATTTTATCTACTGTGCGCAGGCTTTGGATATTATGATGAAAATGCCCCAATCCGCGCCGTACGCTTTCGCAGCTTAAAAATTTTTCCCCGTCATGGCCGAAAGGGGGATGTCCCAGGTCGTGGCCCAGGGCAATGGCTTCAATCAGATCGGTATTCAATCCGAGCATCCGCCCGATGGTTACGGCAACCTGAGCCACGCTTATGGTATGCAGGCTGCGGCTGGTGAGCTGCTCATCCAACAGTGAGGCAAAATAGACCACCTGTGTTTTACCGGTGTAACGCCGAAACGCGCCTGAATACATGATCCGGTCACGGTCGATGGCAAAAGGCGGACGTAATCCGGCCGTATTTTCTTCCCTTATGCGGTGTGCGTCGCTGTTTTTTGTTGCCAACGGGGATAAGTGTGCATCCTGGCGCTGAGCGACCTCATTGGCAATTTTTTTTAGTAAATCGGTACTCATACAATCACCTTCAACGCTTTGGGCATGATGGATATATGCAACGGTTCATGACTTATTACAGGTTCACCATCCACATGATAGACAAACGGAACTGTTTGCGGCGTGATGACAACGGTCTTCACCCGGAACGTATTATAAGACTTTTTGGAATCAATTGCTCCGGAAAATAGTGCCGGTAAGGCGCCGACAACCTGTGTGAAGCACATTTTATTTAAAATGCACAGGTCCAGCCAGCCGTCATCGATCAGGGCACGGGGGGCTATTTGGGCGCCGTTTCCAAATTCGGTTCCGTTGGCCACCACAATGGTTAATGGCCTGCGGTTGGCTGGCAGGGATTGTGGGGGATCGGTTTTTATTGTGCAGGAGGGGTAATCGTACTCTAAATAAGCCCGGACGCCCTGAATAAAATATGGCAGGATGCCGCGGTGTTTCAGTTTTTGGAAACGCTGTCCAATCCGGGCGTCGATCCCCACACCTGTTACGGCAAAAAAATAACGGTCGTTCACGCTGCCCACATCCATCCGGTGTTCCCTACCGTTCAAAGCCGTATGAAAAGCCTGTTCAACGGAAAGAGGCAGCCCGAGGCTACGCGCCAGACCGTTTCCGGATCCGGCGGCAACGATGCCCAACGCGGCTTCCTTCCGCGTTAATTGAGCCGCGATTTCATTAACCGTTCCGTCACCTCCCACGGCAATGATGCGCCGGTAGCCTTGTTGCAACGCCTGACGGGCATACTCCGCGGCCTGTCCCGCATAATGTGTTTCCCATACCGGAATGTCGGGCGATAATTGCTTTAAATAAGATTGTATGCGCTTGCGCTTAAATTTATAACCAGAAATGGGATTTAAGATGATACAAACAGACATGACAAAATCAAAAAAGCCCGCCGGGCGGCGGGCTTAAGTTGTGTTAATTCCGCAATCGGAAATCAAACGGAATGGACATTTTAACTTTCACAAAGCGATCGCGTTGTTTGGCGGGCTTGAATTTACATTTTCTGGCCGCAGCCAATGCCGCGTCATCCAACATGGGGATCGATTTGAGAATCTTGGCATCAATCACATCGCCTTTTTTAGAAATTGTTACCATCACCGTTACCCGGCCTTCTATACCGGCCCGACGGGCCAGGTCCGGATATTTGGGGGTTTCCTTGTGCTTCAACACCGGTTTTTCCGACACAGCGAAAAACTCAAACACCTCGTCTTCTTCAGGCGGTGGCGGCGGTGCGTCCGTTACCTGACTCAGATCAATTTCCGTCTCTTCTATGGTCACGTCATCCAGTAAATCTTCATCTTCGGATTCAACCGGTATAGAAGGACGCGAAGGAGGCGGCGGTTTTTGCAACTGTTGCGTGGGCGGAATATTTATAGCTTCAATGGTTAATTCCGGCTGTTGAGGCAGAGTCGCCTTCACATCATAACGTTGAAAAGAATAAAACAGCACGGTTAATACAAACAACGCCACGGCCATGGACATTTCCAAGGTCTTTTTATATTTCAACTTAAGATCAACAGACGGATCCGTTTGTAATGCTTTCATCTAAAATTCCCCCGGTAATGCGGAATAATTGACTCTAAGCGTATTGGCTTTGCGTAGCTCCTGATGGACATCATTGATTATACTCATTTTGGCCAGTTTATCGGCTTTAATGGAAATAATCAGTTGCGGGTCGGCCACCAGCTTTTGATAGGCCAGGTTCCGCAGTGTCTTTATATTCTTTACGGGAATATCATCCATCACCACATTGTTGTTTTTATCCACCCAGATGGTGGAAATGTGCCGCTTAGAAACTTTCAGTTTTTGTACTTTGGCCGCTTCAGGAAGTTTCACTTTCAATCCTGAATATTGACGGATAACCGTAGCTACCATAAAAAAGATTAGCAGCATAAAGATAATATCCGGCATGGAGGCCGTGGGAATTGCAAGCTTGATTTTGCTTTTCTTTTTAAACTGCATGGATATGCCTCATATTATTCTTCATCAGGATCCGCAAGGGAAATCCTTTTTGCGCCTGCTTTTTTCAGTTGGTCCAAAACTTCCACATAAACCCGATACTCGGAATCCTTATGGGTTTTAAGCGAAACAATCAATAAGGGATTTTCAAAAAGCTTTTCTTTAATGATCCCAGACAATTGATTCACATCGACCACTTCATTATCAATCATCGCCTGTCCGGCGGCGTTGATAAACAGATTGGTAATATTTTTCTTAGGTATTTTAACCTCTTCGTTACCGGGAGGCGGCAATACCAGATCCAATCCTTTTTCCGTATCGATGGATGTGGTCACCAAAAAGAAAATCAAAAGCAGAAACACGATATCCGCAAGTGACGCCGACGGAATTTCGACATCTTTTTCTTTCTTCTTGCCAATTAACATAAGATAGGCCTTTTCTGCTGTATTACTTTTTATGTTCCAAATCTACCAGGGCGTCCATCAACTCCACGGAACTTTCTTCCATATCGATGATCAGTTTGTCGATACGGGAAGTAAAATAGTTATAGAACACCTGTATGATCATAGCCACAACCAGACCAAACAAAGTGGTTAACAATGCTTCGGAAATACCACCGGCCACAACGGCGGGGGAAATATCGTTGGCTTTTTTAATAGCTTCGAACGCGCCCACCATACCGGCAACCGTACCGGTAAAACCGAGCATCGGCGCCAAAACGATAACCGTTGACAGTACGGTCATACCACGCTCAAGAAAGGCCATCTCAATGGAACCGGCGTTAGCGATGGATTTTTCCACGCTTTCCAACCCTTTATCCGCGCGGGCCAGACCGGCGTGTAAAATAGCGGCAACAGGGCCGGGGGTTTGTTCACATACAGCGGCGGCGCCTTCCACACCACCTTCTTGCAAGGCATTATGCAAACGAGCCAGGAATTTACGTGTGTTTACCGAAGCACGGGTGAGGGTAATAAAACGTTCAATGACAAATCCCAATCCGATAATGAAAAGAACCAGAATAGGCCACATAAACACGCCACCCTTATTAAAGAGCTCAACCAATCCTGCCATACTATATACTCCTAACTAATTAATGATGATTTTTTGAATTTTACGGGCGAGTTAGATTTCTAATGAAAATCAAGTATAAGATTTTAGCCCTATAAAGTCAATCTAATTTTTATGGGTTGTGCCACGCTTTTTAACTAATTCCTGATATTCCGGGAACAGGGTTAACGCTGTATCATATTGATTGTCATATTCCAGTATAACCCGCCAGTAGCCTTTTTCAGACCACAGATTCCGCGCAATGGCTGCCTTAATCCGATTTTCCAAAAAACGGCGATCCTTCTCCAACTGACCGGCATCGGGGGACAATCCCTGCTTTTTCACCAACCGTTTAAAGCGTTGCCACTCGGCCTTATTCAAACGAAACGCGGCGTAAAACCTTTCCGCATCGTCCAGGGAAGATTTATGGCGATAAACATAATCCGTAGCAAATAAGAAGAAGATGCGTTTGGTCAATAGTTTTTGTGTAAATTCCGAATAGCGTGAAACGGTAGTCAGTTTTTGCAGATGATCCGGCATAATCCCTCCGCCGCCATAGACGATACGTCCCATCCGTGTACGGAATTTGGGCCGTCCGGTGGAATCATAGACCGCTCCGGTTGTATCGTAAGCATCCTTAAAATAATCCTTCACCGATTTATCCTTGTAAGATCGCTGGATCAGGCGGCCGCTGGGTGTATAATATTTGGAAACCGTTAAACGCAACCGCGCACCGTCCGTTAAATTGAACTCATTTTGCACCAGGCCCTTGCCAAAACTATGCTCACCGGTTATCAGTGCGCGATCGTAATCCTGCAAGGCGCCGGACACAATTTCCGAAGCGCTGGCCGACGCCTGATTGATTAAGACCACCAACGGAATATCCCGGGTATGCGCCGGGCCGTAATCATCCGTAAAATACTCCCGGTTGTTTTCATCACGGCGTCCGCGGGTATAAACCACCAGCTCATGGCCGTTGACAAACTTGGCCACCATTTTTACCGCTTCGCTCAGATAACCGCCGCCATTGCCACGCAAATCCAGGACAAGTTGTTTCATCCCTTTTCGTTCCAGACGAACCAGAGCGCTTTCCAATTCATCCGTGGTGGTGGCGGCGAAACGATTGACCCACACATAGCCGGTTGTGTCGTTGGCCATAAACCACGTGTTGATTGTAAAGATCGGTATTTCATCCCGGTCAATGGTAAAATACAACAATTCATCGTATCCAATCCGCTCCACGCCGACTTTCACGCTGCTGCCTTTTGGGCCTTTTAACAGACGCGGTACTTCATCCCTTTTTAGTCCCACCGCGTTTTTACCCTCTATTTCCACAATTCGGTCGCCGCTTTGCAAACCGGCCTTTTGGGCCGGCGCGCCGGGGATGACCGCGATAACAGTGATTTTTTCATCCAAAATATCAAACTCGATGCCCACGCCCTGATAACGGGCGTCGAAGCGCTCGTCGTTGGCTTTGCCCTCCTCCGCGGAAAAGTAGTGGCTGTGGGGGTCCATCGATGACAACATCCCTTCGATGCCCTTGGTAATGGTTTTCTTCCAATCCAGGGTATCCACATAATAGGCGTTGGTCAGAGCGACCACTTCCTGCAATTTTTTCACTTCCCGCGCGGCGTCGTCATCAAAGGAAGGCAGGGCCCAAAGGGGATAGGTTTTATAAAGTTGATAGGAACTGAACAGTGAAAATAAAATCAGAAAATAAAACAGTAAATTTTTACGCATTTAGATTTTCTCCACCTTTTGGCGCAAGGTCAGGATGATCTCCTTTTCAAGATTTAATCGCCATACAGGCATAACCGCCGAACTTTGATAGACGCGCTCAAAGCCCGCCTCGGAAAGGGATATGGTTTCCACAGGACAGCGCCACCACGCATCCGTATTTTCCGCTTCCAAACGGATATCGATACGCATATATTCATCGCGCAGGCCGACAAACGATTGAGCCTCCAAGGAGCCCACACTATCCAGATAGGGGTCATCCGGCTTGCCGCTTTCGAGATAATAATAACGGTCATCGGCATGACCGGCCTGTAAGCCGTAATTGAATTCCACGGCAAACAACGTGTTGAGCGGCTGCCCGGAAAGATTGGTAATTTGGTAGCGGATATCCAAAAGGCCCGTGTCGCGACGAACGATAATTGTTTTGGCCACACGCACCGACTGACCGTTCACCCGGCCGTTCCGTGTTAAGGTTACCTCAATGGCATCATCGCGCACGGCATGGGCGGTTACCTCGTACTTTCCTTTTACAAAATCGCCGCTTTCCTGCCATGTGCCGGCATAAAAGGCGGCACAATCGGTATCCGGTGTAAAAAAGTGATCGATAAGCGCCTTCCGTTCGTAATCGTCGTATATCAGATATTTTTCCAGTCCCGGTTCCTTGGCCAACACCAGGTCGTGAATGCTGGCGGTACCATCGGAAGCGGCTTCTTCCGTTCCGACCACCTTCGCTTCGGCCAGGTGCCCATGGTAGCCTTCCGGGCGACGGCTCATGGTATCCAACAGATTTTTTTCACAGGGTTTAAAATCATATTCAATGATCATGCCGCCTTCATCGGGTTTAAGATAGACATCATGAACCGGTGTTTCCATCAACACCTCCGGCAGGCTGTCTTTATCAAAATCCGTTTCTTCATAAGGCGTTAACACCGACGGGTCTTCCCGGCTGATGATGTTTTCCGCGCGGATCAGGTTCTGAAAAATGGCAAACCGTAAATGGCTTAAATATAATCCGCCGAAAACGCCATGCCAATAGGGGCAGTTGCATTGTCCGGCCCACAGGGCGTCAAAAGCTTCCGGACCTACATCGGGATGTTTGTCACGGTAAGCCCACAGTTTATCGCTTACCCGCAACATCTTTTTATGCATGATGTTGATTTCCGGATACTTGGTCATAAAATTCCGCCAAAAGCCGCCGCGCACAAAAATGCCCACATCATCATACATATTATGGTCTTTGAGGTAATGTTCAAAATCTTCATAGGCTTTGTATGTTTTTTGGAAAAGTGCCCAATGCATCATTTCCGCGTAGGAAGCCGTGGGCAAATAGACCATCCCCCTGGGCGGAAGAGTTTCGGCCACCTTGTCGAAAGTGGTCATTTCAATCCAGTCCAGGTTTTCTTCCAGGGCACAAAAAAAGCGTTCCAACCAGCCGTTTTCATAAACATGTTTATAGGTATCCGGCCAAACGCCGAACTTTTCACCGTCATCGGCAAAAACCAGTACATGGTTGCCCTCTTCCGTGGCCAGCGACCGTAACACATCAATAGTCGCATGCGGCTCCTGAAAAGGAATGGTATAGCGCAGGTCTTTACTGATGGGAAATAGTTTGGTCTCATGCCCCAAATCTTCCGTGACGTAATAGCCGGTCAGGTCTTCATCTTTTAAACCGGCATATTTAAAGTGGGTATCATCCACCACCGTATAACGCATGCCGGCTTCTTCCAGCGTGGTGGGCAGGGTAGGTTCCCAAACCCGTTCCGCCAGCCACATGCCGCCGGCGTCGTAACCAAATAGTTCCTTGACGCGACGGGTTAGCTTGTTTATCTGGCCCACCCGGTCTTTGGGCGGAATGACAGAGATTATCGGTTCGTAATAGGCGCCGCTCATCACTTCCAACTGGCCGCGGTCGCACAATTTACGCACCAGTTCCAACAATTCGGGATGATGTTCTTCCAGCCAGTCCAATAAAATACCCGTGAAATGGATGGCCATTTTTATTTTGGGATGACGTTCCAGCACCTCCAAAAATGGCAGGTAGGATTTTTGATACGCTTCTTCAAAAACAAAATCGAAGTTGCCCACCGGCTGATGATTATGGATACCGAAGATAAATTTAACACGTTTCATTACAGTGAGTCTTTCAGTTTTAGAGTGATCATTTTATATACCAGTTTGGCGGTGGTAAAATCCGGGTGGTGCCAATCCGCCACCGGACTAAGTTCCACCACATCACACCCCACCACCCGGGCACGGCTAAAGATGAAGGCCAACATGGCCATGGTTTCATCCCAAAAAAATCCGCCGGGTTCCGGAGTGCCGGTGGCGGGCATCAGGGACGGGTCCCAAAAATCCACATCAAAGGTAATATAGACATTGCCACGGATATCCGAAAGGAAATCACGCCAGTGGCTCTGCGTATGGTGTGCGTACAATGTGGCCAGGTTCTGCTCGCGTATCAACCGCGCTTCTTCCACGCATTGGGAACGGATGCCGATTTGCCGGAATGCTATACCGCTGTCGTAAAGCCGCTTCATTACCGAGGCGTGAGAATAGATGCTGCCCTCATAGCTGTCTCTCAAATCGGAATGGGCGTCAAACTGGATGACCGTCAAATCCGGATAGTGATGCCGAAAAGCTTTAACCAGTGGATAGCTTATGGCGTGTTCCCCGCCCAGGGAAACGACGAATTTTCCATTTTTCAAATGCTTGTCCACACGGTCGGCAAGGATATCAAAATCCTGTTCGGTCTCACCGGTAAAAACCGGCGCGGTATCGGTATAAATACCCTGCCGCCAGACTTCGGTCTCATACACCTCATCATAAAGTTCCACGTAAGCAGAGGCTTCGATAATAGCTTGGGGCCCTCGCGCCGTCCCGCTACCGTAACTGGTTGTTTTTTCGTACGGTATCGGCAGTACAACCGCCCGCGCCTGTTCATAGCTTGTATCGCGGGTTTCTTCCCCTAAAAAAAAGGCAGACATGGCGCGCATATCCTAAGGCAGCAAAATGGCCGCCGTAACAACCGTCGTCCAGCGTCCGGCAGCGTCCCCGCGCGCGGCCTGGGTGATGTTGCGTGTTTCCACAATTTTATTGGATATGGTCCAGATTTGCCGTTTCTCATCCCAGGACGAGTCCGGGTCAAACTCCACACCGAGAATGGTGGCCAGCATTTCCGCCGCCAGGTCTTGGGCGTAATTGCCGGATTGTTCTTCTGTTTCCCCATAGCCGTGATGCTCACTCAGATAGCCGTAGGCATTTTCATCCCGCGGTCGCGCCATGCCTATGGATGAGGCGATCAAACGATGAGGTTCATTGGTTTCGATTTTACTGTACACGGCGTGTACAATTTGCCCCGGAATCAATTCCCTCAGGCCTTCATCGCGATCGACGATCACGCAGCCGGCCGGGTAAATACTGGACACGCCCACCAGGTTAAACGGCGCGATACCCGCGTTACGCAATGCCAGCTCGAAACTGGTCAGTTTTTCCTTATGAATACCGAGTCCGCGTGTAAAAAAGATTTTTTTGGGTACATACATTATTCAGGCTCCTTTTCATCATCCATGAATTGATCTTCCCGTTGCCATTGCGCCTTTTTTTTATGATTGCGCCATTTCAGCCTGGCCAGGGCCAGCGCGAACAACACCACAAAAGCCAACAGTACCAGGTTTTCCACGTTGAGCAAAACCATCCAACGGTATTGTTTTTCCAGCCAGGCGTACCAGCTCACTTCAAAATCGATAAAATCCCGGCCTACAATCCGCATAAAATTTGCATCATAACTCTGACCGGCTTGCCATTGATGCAACAGTCCACGCAGCCCGCTAACGCCGTATTGACGGGTTAAAAATTCCACCGCGGTATAGGCCAGGTCGTAAGCCAGACCGGCTTTGCCCGCCGGAAAGGCAAGCAGGCTGTCCATGGCTTCAAAGTCAATCAGCCGATTAGCAGCCAGGGCATTTCCGATGCGCAGTTTTTCATCCGGGGAAAGTTGTTCCATGCTCAGCCATTGCGCCACGCCTTCGTGCAGCCAGACGGGTATGGCGCTAACCGCGTAATCATGCAGATATACGTGGGCCAGCTCATGCAAAAACACCTGCGGCAGGCGACGTATTTCTTCCGCGTTGGTTACTTTGATTACAATGAACCGTCGCTCGGGAATGGCGACCGCCTGCGCCCACTCCGGTATCCCTTTTTCCACCAGCTTCCGATAGGTCGCCTCGAAACGGGTCAGATAAATTTGCACGGGCGTGGTATCGCGGGCGTCAAAAAAAGCATACATTTTTTGGCGCCGTTGCCGGGTAGCCCGTTCCAGTTCATTCACCAGTTTCCGATGCCGGTCATCAAAGTGGATAACCAGTTTATCATCCAGCATAGTTACACTGTTTCGGGCCTGCACACTGCCGTATAAAAGGGCGCCAAACAGAATCGCGAATTTAAATATTTTACCCGGGTTTAACAATAATTTCTTCATGACGGCGGCTTCCGCCTGCTACACGGATGAGAGCTTGATAGACTTATAATCGACGCGTGTATCCACACGCCTTAACAGTAAATAGCCGGTTATAAAAAAGAGCGAAATGGATAAGACCGCCAAACGTTGGGAACCGGTGGTACCGGAAATAAATCCAAAAACCAGCGGACCGAGAATAGCGGAAAATTTCCCCATCATGGCATAAAAACCGTAAAACTCCGCTTCCATGCCGGAGGGGATAAAATGGGCCATTAATACACGGCTGGCCGCCTGCGAAGCGCCCATGGCCGCGCCGGCGATCATGCCCACGATATAAAAGGTAACGGCGTCATAAGAAAAAAAGGCGCCAATGGTCACTCCAATCCACATTAACAATGTGATGTTGACCGTCGGTTTGGGGCCGATGCGGTCGCTGAGACTGCCCAGAAAGTATGCGCCGCCCATGGCAGCCAACTGGGTAATCGCAAAAAAGATGATCACTTCCACCATGGAAAAACCAAGGGTTTGCGTGGCGAACAAGGCGCCGAAAAACATCACCGTGTTCACCCCGTCGATATAAATAAAATAAGCGGCCAAAAAGCGTGTTAACTGGGGAAGATGCTTTAATTTTTTGACCGTTTCCACCGTGCGCAACCAACCGATACGCGCGTAGTTGATATTTTTCCGTTCGATAATCAACGGGGGTTCGTGTACCCAAAAATAAAAGGGAAGCGAAAAGACAAAAAAGAAAAGCGCCGCCCATATAAAAGAGGGAGCCATGGCGGTGATATCCCCCAATACCCTGGCCTGATTGGCGTAATACAAAGCGATCATCAAACTGACTAGTGCGCCCACATAGCCAAAGGCGAATCCGGAGCCGGAAACCTTACCAATGGTTTCCTGTGTGGCGATTTTAGGTAAAAAGGCATTATAAAAAACCAGCGACCCCTCAAATCCGAAATTCGCCAAAACAAACAGCGCCATGGCGCTCCAGATCATGCCGTGTCGGGGCATATATAGCAGGGCCGTGCTCAGAATGCATAATACGGAATAGAAAAAGACAAAACGTTTTTTACGGTTGGAATAATCGGCCGCGGCGCCGAGAAAGGGACTGGTAACTGCCACCAGAAACATGGATAAGGAACCGGCCATGCTCCACAGAACGTCCCCGGCGTTTTTGTGCAGTCCCAACAGATGCACAGGCGTATCACCAACAATGTAATCTCGAAAATAGACGGCAAACACCACGGTGACCACAATAACGCTGAAAGAGGTATTGGCGAAATCATACAAGGCCCAGGCAAAGATTTCCTTACGATTGTTTGGGGCGGACCGGGATGCGTTTGACATGTTTACCATAAACAAAAAAGGCTGCCCGGAAGCAGCCGCTTAGCTATAATTGATCTTGCACGTTTTGTACAACAAGATTGATGACGGATTTCAGGGTGTTGAACACACCTTCCCCTTTCACCGCCACACCTTCAAAGGAAGGCACGTCGAAAAAATTCAGTTTCTTTTGCAGTACATCCACGGACTCCACGCCCGGCAGGTCTCTTTTATTATATTGAATGACCCACGGGAAACTTTCCAGGGAATGACCGTCCGCTTTCAGGTTGCTTTCCAGGTCCAGAAGGGTCTCGATGTTGGCTTCCATCCGGTGGGGTTGCGAATCAGCCACGAATACAATCCCATCGACACCGTTCAGAATGACTTTTCGGCTGGATGCGTAATAAACCTGTCCGGGAACCGTGTACAAATTGAATTTCGGTTTTTTTCCTTTGATTTTACCCACTTCAATTTGCATAAAATCAAAAAAGATGGTACGGTCTTCTTTGGTTTTCAGGGAAACCAGTTCACCGGTAAGCGAAGGGTCCAGTTTTGAGTGGATGTATTCCAGATTACTGGTTTTACCGCTCATCCCGGGTCCGTAATATACAATTTTAAGATTGATCTCCTGTAATGCCCAATTTATAAACATTCGTCGCCTCGTTTATTCGAATTAATACGCAATATACACATTTTATTTAAAAGTATCATCCAAAGCGTCCCCTAAAAGGCTGCTAAAATCGGAATCGATGAGTTTATCTTCTTCACCGGCCGCCTGAGAATCATCTTCCAAAATGGTATTGAGGTCTTCAATGGCTTTTTTGGTATCAATGCGGATAAGCCCCAGGGTGACGCTCACATCAAAAACCACCACCAGAAAAAAGGAATCTCCCACATTGGACAGATATACGTTGCGTTTTTCACCTTCGTGAAACAACAATTTAAATTTGGCTTCTTCGCCCACCAGCTTGGCCATTTCCGATGTAGCGGCAAAGTCACTGGCCGCCAGGGCGGAAAGCACCGTGGTGTTCATATTTTCCGTGTTGCCACGTTGACTGATCAACTGGCCGCTCATATCGGCAAATAAGATCGCCGAAGCCTTTGTTTTGTTAGCCAGTTCGGATAAAACACGGGTAATCCCGTCATACTGGGCACCATTCAGAATAACCTGACGGCTGCCGTCCTTTAGCTTTCTTGTTTGTACCATAAAAAACCCCACTGATTTGGTGATATGTCAAATATTTTAAATTTGCGTCGTTTGCCGTTTCTTTAAGCGCCCCAACGCGATTTTCACACTTTCGCGCAAACGCTCCAATGCCTCGGCCAGGTCTTGTATTTCATCCCTTGTGGAGACCTGTATGGACTCATCAATTTGTCCCTGACTGATTTCATTTGCTTTTTCCGTTAAATAAATAATCGGATTGATTATGCGATTCGCCAGAAATAATACAACTAATATGCCAACCAGCGTAATGCCGCCGATAATGGCGATAATTAAAATGTTAATTTCGGCGATGGCCTCATCGATATAAGCCTGTTTCATTCCTATACGGATGAACCCGAGGTAGCCTTCTTCCACCGGCACCACAATATCGCAACACCGTATATTGCCTTCTTCCAAAACAAGATTATGGATATTTTGATCCGTTTGCGGCAACAATTCTTTTAATGAGGCCGGCATTTGCCCGTTAAAAGTTTCGGCCAGCACTTCCTTGTCACTGTTTTGGATAAGGATATATTCCACGCTTTCAAAACTTAAGGCCTTGGTGATGATCTGCTTCAGGCCAAACGAATCTTCGCTTAAAATCTGCTCCGAAGCCGATTGCGCCAGATTGTGGCCCAGGGCCCTTCCCCGTTCAATCATTTCCTTTTCGATGCGCCGGGCAACGGTGGAATTGATAATTAACACCAAAGCCACACCCAGCACAAGGTTGCTGATCACAAGGATACCGCTGATCTTCCATCTTAAACTTAATCGCATAACGTATTATTTCACCGGATTAGTTTTATTTTATTGGTTAGTTCAGATGAGCTTCTTTTTCAAATATTGCAACATCTCGGATTGAAAGGCAACTTTTTTAACTTCATCGCTGATTTCTTCACTAATCAATTCGATTAATTCGGCTATGCGTTCGGGCGGGAATTTGCGTTTATCTTCTTCCATATCCTGGATGGTGTCATCAATCACATAGGGCGCCACGGGGCCAATTACACTCATCAGCTTTTGTTGCAGAATATCAAAAAATTCACTTTCAACAAAATGTTTTTCCGTTTTTTCCAGTTGGGCCACATCAATGAGGCCGTGTGTGTAAAGGTTATACATGATGTGCGCCACTTCCTTGGCCGTCATCGCCAGAACCTGGGCAATTTCCTCTATGCTCTGGATGCCGTTCACCTGCGTCAAAACGGCCCATTCCGCCGAACGCAGATTGAGCCCGGATGCCGATTTGATTTCGGATTTCTTATATATCACATGAGGCTGCGCTATAAATTTTCTCGGTTTACCGGCCAAATGCTCTTTCCTTTATCTGTTTTATTTTTGCGCCAACAAAGCCCGCTCTTCTTCGTCGAACGTTCCCTTTTTAAGTAAATGTCCGGGATCGGTGGCATGGCTGCGGACTTTCTTGCTTATCTTTTTTTCCTGAAGAATATGCGACAGGCTTACATTCATTGTTATCCGTAACAGCGATATGACATGCGCGTCTTCACAGATGGTTACCAATAGAGCGTTTTGAGAAATTTTACCTATGATAAGCAGATGGTTCCAGTAAAGCTCGATTTCCGACAATTTATTTCCGGACTGATGCATCAGGGCATGGATTCTTAAAATACGCAGCGCCATATTTTGCAGTTGGCGGTCGCTTTCCTTTATGCCATGCTTGCCCATTACCGTTCCGCGCATGGTGGTAATAAAACTGCCCTTTACCGATGGGATATTCTGTATCTCCTGAAACCAACGTTCGATCATGCTATATTTTCCCTACCGCCTGTTTTACCAGAGGAATAACGGTGTCGCTTTTCACTTTTTTTTCCAGGGTTATGGCTAAAATTTCATTATGATACGGGGTTATCAACAGGCGCGCGTTATTCAGTAACATGCTAATGAATTCCAATCTGTTATCGGCATACGGCTCGGCCAGCCGCTTCACCTGCAGTACAATGAATGGAATATTGAGCGCCCGTTCGGGAACTTCCGTATCCGTGCCGGCCAGCATTTCACCATTGGCGTTCATCACCCAGGCCGATGTGATGCCGCGGATGGTCAGCAGCCGCTCGAACATTTGGAAATAGATGTTGTCGGCATCATCCTGGGCATGATCCAGCTTATGCATGCCCTCCAGCAAAAGGTTGCTCCAATTGGTATGTATGGTGCGTACCGGCGGCCGGACATCGCTTTCCACTTTAAACCGTCCGTCGATCAGGCTTAACAACCGGTAAACGGCTTCTTCGCCTAAAAAGGGATCGTATTCCGCGTGGGTAACCTGCCCGTTTTCAAAATAGATAAAGCCGAATTTACCGGCGCGTTCGATGGTTAATTTGGCCGTGTTGTGCTCCATACAGTTTAACTGGATCAAACTGGGTAATTTGATATCCTTTAAATTTCCGATCAGTGCCATACTATCCTAACAGGTCAAAAACTTTTTGCCGTATTTCTTTAATCTCAAACGGTTTTTCCACATAGTAACGCGCGCCCAGCCTGGCGGCCTCATCTTTTTTATCATCGGAACCGTACGCAGTTATGACAATCACTTCGGTTTCCGGATATTTTTCCTTCACCATTTGGAGCAAATCCAGCCCGCTGATACCGGGCATAAAAATATCCGTAATGATAAGATCATACGGTTTTTCCGTCATACGCTCCAGCGCTTCCTCTCCGGAAGCGGCCATGGCTACTTCGTAGTCCTTTTTCGCGATGATAAAACTCTGACATAAACTAAACCGAATGGTTTCTTCATCATCAACTATCAATAATCGCCGGGCCATTAAGACTCCTGTTGAATGTTTTTTACATAAGGTAAATAGAGTGAGAAAACCGTTCCTTCTCCCAATTTGGACTGAACTTCCAGCTTACCTGAATTTTCATCCATCAAACGGGTGCATATGGAAAGCCCCAGGCCCACGCCGTCGCTTTTTGTGGTGTAAAAGGGCAGAAAGATGTTTTCTATTTTCTCCGGCGGGATACCGTGTCCGTTATCTTCCACCCGGATCACCACGGCGCCTTTTTCTTCCCGGCCTTCAAATGTATAAGCCGGTTCCAGACAGGCATGCATACGGATAATGCCGCCATCGGGCATGGCGTCCATCGCATTCAGGAACAAATTCAGCAACACTTGTTCAAATTGATATTCATCAATATAAATATGGACGGCATCCTGCTCAAATGTTCGCTCAAACTCTATATTGCGTTTCAGCAATCTCGAACGTAACAAGACGAACACACTGTCCACGATATTTACCAGATTGTGAAAACCGGGCTTGGGACGGCTGGGTTTGGCAAAATTAAAAAAACGTTGCAACAAGCCATTGGATCGGTCAATTTCCTGGATGATGCGTTTGATAAATTCCGTTCGGAAATCGCCGGGACTTAAACTTTCCAGCAATACTTCGGACGATGTTTTGATCCCGGCCAGCGGATTGCGTATCTCATGCGCCAGACCGGCGGCCAGTTCGCCCAATGTGGCCAGTCGATCCATGCGCCCCATCTGACGGCGGAAATTGATCTGTTCCCGGATGTCACGGAAAATAAACACCACACCTTCCTGCGTGGATCCATGTCGAAATAATGTTGTGCTAAAACCGATGGGGATCAGGGCGCCCCTGGCATCTTTTAAATTGATTTCCTTGCTTTCATACATATCCTGCTGTTCAAACACCCTTTTGTAAATCCGCGCGGCCTGCTCCGAATCGGCGAACAGGTACTCCATGGGCTTACCGAGGATATCCTTGTCCGTATAAGCCAGCAATTGCAGGGCGGATTTATTCAGAAAGGTAATATGCCCCTTCATATCGGTGGTGATGATCCCGCTGGAAAGGTTTTGGACAATGCCTTTATGAAACTGAAACACTTTGTCCAGTTTTTCATAGCGTTCCAACAGGCGGTTATATTTTTCACGGGTTGTTTTCAACTTTTCACGCAGATCATCCGCCTGACTCAGATCATCCACCAATTTATTGACGCGTTTGATATTTTCTTTTTGTTCGTCGAGATATTTACTCATAGTGTTCCGCTTGTTTATCAAGAATACCCCATGACGCTTTTAAATTCAAGCTAAACGGCAAACACGGGGTCCACATCCACCATAATACGGATGTTATGATTTTTACTATCCCGGTTGCTTTCCAGCACATCTTGGATGATGCGTTTGCTTTTGGAACCGGTTTTATCCCGCGCCGGATCGATTTTTACCGTTACCTGCCAACGAAACATGTTTCGCAAACGCGACAATGCTGCTGGCGCCGGGCCGATCACTTCGGCATAAGGCCGTAAATATTTACGCAGGGGCAAGCTTATGGCGCGGCTGATGTTAATGGCGTCCTTAAACGCCGCCGCCGCTACGGTTATCACCACTAATCGGTAATACGGCGGATATTTATAGGTCTGACGATGTTTTATTTCTTCCTCGTAAAATCCTGTAAAATTATGGGTTTGCGCGTATCGGATGGCGTAATGGTCCGTCTGATAGCTTTGCACCACCACTTCCCCGTCTTTTTCCGCCCGTCCGGAACGCCCCGCCACCTGAGCCAGCAACTGGAACACTTTTTCCGCCGAGCGAAAATCGGGCACAGCCAGCCCCACATCGGCGGAAATCACACCCACCAGGGTCACATTGGGAAAATCCAGGCCTTTCGAAATCATCTGAGTGCCCAACAATACCGGCGCTTCCCCTTTTCGAAAGGCATCCAGAATGTTTTGATAGCTATTCTTTCCGCGTGTGGTGTCCTGATCCATGCGCAAAACGGGCATACCCGGATAAAGGCGTTCCAGCTCTTCCTGCAGTTTTTGCGTACCGGCGCCTTTTTTGTCCAAATCCTTCGCCCCGCAGTTGGGGCAATGCGCCGGGGCGGGTGTTTTATAACCGCAATAGTGGCATCGCAAGGACTGATCATAAGTGTGATAGGTCAGGGTTACGTCGCAATCCTGACATTTGGGGATGAATCCACAATGCAGGCATTGCAGAAACGCAGCGTACCCACGCCGGTTCTGAAGCAAAATGATTTGTTCGCCCCGTCCCAGGCGGCGGTCCATGTGGGCCAGCAGGGTTTTGGAAAACAACACCCGTCCCTTCGAACTGTATTCCTTGCTCATATCCACCAAATGGATGGGGGGCAGCGCTTTTTGGTTGGCGCGTGTTGTCATGGTTAGCAGCATATGTTTACCCTGCCGGGCGTTGTAATACGACTCAAAACTGGGCGTGGCCGAGCCCAACACCACGCGTGCCTTGTGCATCCGGGCCAGGTATAAAGCCACATCCCGCGCGTTATAAGACGGCGGGCTGTCGGTTTGCTTGTAACTTTGTTCATGCTCCTCATCCACCACAATCAGCCCCACATTGTCCAGCGGCGCGAACAATGCCGAACGGGGACCGATGGCGATGGCCACCTGCCCTTTGTAACAGGCCTGCCAGGCATCGTAACGTTCCCCTGCGGACATCTTGCTGTGAAAAATGGCAATGGGGCGGTCAAAGGCTTTTTCGAAACGGCTCACGGTTTGCGGTGTCAGTGCAATTTCCGGTATCAGAATGATGCCGTTTCGGCCGCTTTCCAGCACCTTTTTTAAAATTTCGATATACACCACGGTTTTTCCGGAACCCGTAATGCCGTGCAAAAGATAGGAACGATACGCCTGTTCGTTCAGCCCGGCGGTTACCGTATCCACGACATGACGTTGTTCCGCCGTAAGGATAATGTTTTTTTCTTCTTCTTCATAGTTCATTTCCGGCCGGCGCTCCACCAAGCGGCTTTCCATGCCCACCAGGCCGCGTGCCACCATTTTATGCAATGTGCCGTACGCCATGCCCGTCTCTTTGATGAATACCGAAGCAAGTACCGCCTCCCCGCTATGTGTTTGCAAAAAGGATTGTACAGCGGGGCGTCGTTCCAGATATTTCTGATAATGCGCATCGCCGGCAGCACGTTCACGCCAGTCTTCCGGTATAATGACAAAATCGCGCATCAACGCGCCGACCCGGGCGCCGCGTTGTTTTTTTTCAACAAAAACCAGACCCTTTTCACGCAATACCCGCAACACATCGTAAAACGATCCCGTGCCCATTTTTTTTCGATACCAGGTTTTACTCTTGCCGGGATTTTCACCAATCAGAAAATAGAGTTCTTTTTGTCGCGGACTCAAATCGATATCCGGAATTTCTTCTACAAGATGCAAAAGCTCTTCATCATGGGCATCCAGACCTTTGGGAATGAATAATTGGAGCACCTGACCACGCGGCGCCATGTAATAGCGTGCCATCCATTCCGCCAGCTCCATGGCACGGGGGCGGATCAGGGCATGGTCATCCGGCACATCCATAATGCTTTTAACCTGTGTAAGCCGGCTTTTTTCGGTTATGGAAGTTACAATACCGGTCAGGGTTCGTTTCCCAAAGGGGACCAGGACCCGGTATCCGGTTGTCAGATGGTTAAATTCTTCGGGGATGTGATAGGTAAAGGCGTGATAGATAGGCAGGTTGAAAACAACTTCGGCGTAGCGCATGGATATAAAATAAACGGACTGCCGCACAAAGGCAACAGTCCGTTTAACGTTTGTTTATTCTTTAACAACCCAAACTTTAACAGAGCCTTCCACATCTTTATGTAATTTGATATTTACCGTGTAAATACCCAATGCCTTGATGGGCTCATCCAGCAGGATTTTACGTTTATCCATTTCAAAACCCTGCTCCTTAAGCGAGTCCGCGATATTTTGCGCGGTTACCGAACCGAACAGTTTATCGTCTTCACCCACCTGAACGGAGATGGTGCAGGATACGTTTTCCAGCTTTTTAGCCAGTTCTTCGGCCTGTTGTTTTTCTTTTTCCTGTTTCCAGGAACGTTGTTTTTGTTCGTTTTCAAAACGTTTGCGGTTTTGGGCATTGGCCAAAAAAGCGATGCCTTGCGGTATCAGAAAGTTTCTGGCAAATCCGTCTTTTACTTTCACTTCTTCACCGGCTTCACCCAAACCCTGATAGTCTTGTCTCAAAATAATATTCATGAGAGTATTCCTCGTATTTTAGTTTAGCGGGTAAAGTCAGCCACAAAGGGGATCAGAGCCAGATGACGCGCGCGTTTAACGGCACGGGCCAGTTGGCGTTGCATTTTAGCCGAAGCGCCGGAAGTATGACGCGGAATAATCTTACCCTGTTCGGTCAGATATTTCTTCAGCAATTTTTCATCTTTAAAATCGATATAGACGATTCCGGCTTCGGTAAACGGACAATTACGTTTTTTACGATTCTTAATCATTTTGCGCCTCCTCTTTGCTGCTTTCTTCCGCCGTGGCGGTTTCCGGAGTTTGTTCTTCCACCACGGGCTTGGATTCTTCCGCGGCTTTCGCTGGTTTTTCTTCCACTACAGGGGCCTCCGCCACATTCTTACCCGCTTTTTCCATCGCCTTCAGCTTATGCTTGTCATAGCGATAGGTCAGATAACGCAACACGGAATCGGTGTAATTGTATTCGCTTTGCAAGGCTTTGGGAATATTGCCTTCGCCTTCAAATTCGATGGCCACGTAAAATCCATATTGTTTTTTCTGGATTTCGTAAGCCAGACGTCGCTTGCCCCATTTATCAACAACGCGTACCGTGCCGCCGTTCTCTTTAATGATTTGAGAGAAACGCTCCACGGCGTCATCGATCTCCTTGGGGGGAAGCAGGCTGTCGAGAATGACAACCGTTTCATAAATAGCCATGTAACCTCCTTTGGTCTGATGATCCCGGCCGTTATGAACCGGGATAGGATTTTAATTTAAAGCAGCGGCGCGATAACCAACGCCACCACCGACATAAGTTTAATAAGAATATTCAGGGACGGACCGGATGTATCTTTAAACGGATCACCCACCGTATCACCGACGACCGCGGCTTTATGCGGCTCCGAACCCTTTCCGTATTTTTCACCTTTAATGGTGATGCCTTCTTCAATCATTTTTTTAGCGTTATCCCAGGCACCGCCGGCATTGGACTGGAACAGAGCCATCAGCACACCGGCCGCGGTCACACCGGCCAGCAATCCGCCCAACATGGTCGCGCCACCGAAAAATCCCACTAACACGGGCACGATGACCGCCAACAGACCGGGTAAAATCATTTCGCGGATGGACGCTTTAGTCGATATTTCCACGCATTTGCCATATTCGGCTTTTCCGTTAGCCGCTTCAAATGTCTTCCGGTCATCATCGCTCCAGTCAGCCATTTCTTTGCCGTCGTTCTTTTGCATCACGCTTAACGCGGCTTTCAATTCCGGAATCGATTTAAACTGACGGCGCACTTCTTCAATCATGGACATGGCGGCGCGGCCCACGGCCTGCATCGCCAGGGCAGAGAAAAGAAACGGCATCATGGCGCCCACAAATAATGCGGCCATCACATTGGGATCGGTAATATTGATCGCGCCCAGTTTTTCGGCATGGGTAGCATTGTACGATTCGATAAAAGCCGAGAACAGGGCCAGGGCCGTTAAAGCGGCGGAACCGATGGCAAAGCCTTTACCGATTGCGGCGGTGGTGTTACCCACGGCATCCAGCTTATCGGTACGCCCGCGCACTTCGGAGGGCAATTCGGACATTTCGGCAATGCCGCCCGCATTGTCGGAGATGGGACCGTAAGCGTCCACGGCCAACTGAATACCCGTGTTGGACAACATGCCCACAGCGGCGATGGCGATACCATACAGTCCGGCAAATTTATAAGCGCCGAGTATGGCCACGGCAATGATGACAATCGGCAAAGCGGTGGATAACATACCCACACCCAGACCGGCAATAATGTTGGTGGCGGAACCGGTTACAGACTGTTGCGCGATGCTGATAACCGGCTTTTTACCGGTACCTGTGTAAAATTCGGTGATCATGCCAATGAACAATCCGGCGACCAGGCCAAACAAGGTGGCGTAAAAGACTCCGGAAGCGGTATAGTGCACGCCATGCAATGTCCATTCCGCGGGCAGCATGCGCACGATGATAAAGTAAGAAGCAATGACCATCACGATCGATGAACCGAATTCACCGATATTCAACGCTTTTTGCGGATCGCCGCCTTCTTTTACTTTAACAAAGAATGTACCGGCGATCGAGGTCAGGATACCCGTGGCGGCCAATACCAGCGGCAGCAGCACGCCATTCAGAATGCCGACTTCCTTAAATTCCGGCAGGTTCAGAAATACCGCGCCCAAAACCATGGTGCCGATAATGGAACCGACATAAGACTCAAACAAGTCCGCGCCCATGCCGGCCACGTCGCCCACATTATCACCCACGTTATCCGCGATGGTGGCCGGATTAAGCGGATGGTCTTCGGGAATGCCAGCTTCCACCTTACCAACCAGGTCGGCGCCCACATCGGCGGCTTTGGTGTAAATACCACCCCCCACACGGGCAAACAAAGCGATGGAAGAGGCACCGAATGAAAAACCGGTGATCACGCTTAATACACGATTGATGCCCTCGGCATCCATGCCAAACATATTTTCATACAACAGTAACAACACGGAAAGCCCCAGAACGCCGAAACCGACAACACCCAACCCCATAACGGAACCACCGGCAAAAGCGATTTCCAAAGCCTGCCCCAAACCTTTGCGGGCCGCGTTGGTGGTACGCACATTGGCGCTGGTGGCCACGCGCATGCCGATATTACCGGCCAGTGCCGAGGCAAAGGCGCCCACGATAAACGACACCGCGATCATCGATGATGAATTGGACGGATCAGCGGAAAAACCAAGTAGGGCCGCCACGACGATTACAAAAACGATCAACACCTTATATTCGGCGCGTAAAAACGCCATGGCGCCTTCACGAATATGACCGGCAATCGACGCCATATGGTCCGTGCCCATTTCTTTTTTATTGATCCAGGAAGAACGGTAGATACCGTACAGCAGGGCAAGAACAGCGCTCCCCATGGCAAACAGTATTGTACTTTGCATTATGAATACCTCACTTATTGGGCTAAAACATTTTTATTAAAGTTGTTCATGGCAAACTCAATGCCTTTTTCGTGCCAGGTCTGCACACCTTCCCAGGCGGCCTCCATAACCGCATCGAGAGCGGCGCTCTCCTTTTCAGCAAATGGCGCCAACACAAAATCTATTACGGATGATGCTTCGGGCGGCGGCCCGATGCCCAACCGTAAACGGGGAAAGTTTTCCGTTCCAAGTTGGCCTACAATGGATTTAATTCCGTTATGCCCTCCGGCACTGCCTTTTTTACGGAAACGCAACGTGCCGAATGGCAAATGAAAATCATCATAAACGACCAGAATATCTTCCGGAGTCAGGGCCAGCGTATCAACCACTTCCCGCACGGCCAGGCCGCTCAAATTCATATAAGTCCGCGGCTTTACCAGATACAGGTCTTTTCCCGAGATATTTATCTTTGTAAAAAAATAATCCCCTTTGCCGGGCACAAAGGGGATTCCAAATCGATCTGCGTAATAATCCAGAAAAAGAAAGCCGATATTATGGCGCGTGCCCTGATACTTCTTCCCCGGATTTCCTAAACCAAAAACAACGTTAAGCAACCAGAGACTACTCGGCTTCTTCGGTACCCGACTCTTCGGCTTCTTCGGCACCTTCCGACGTAAGGGCTTCCGCGGCTTTACGGGTAACCGTTACCTGGCACAACATCACTTCCGGCTCTTCCAAAACCGTGACGTTTTCCAATTGCAGGTCTTTCACACGCACCACATCACCAATACCCAGATTGGTCACATCCACTTCAATAGCTTCGGGCATATCCTTGGGCAACACCTGGATGGTTAATTCATTACGCATAATGGACATCAAACCACCCAGCTTCACACCGGACGACTCACCGGTATAATTGATCGGAACCGTCACCTTTATTTCATGACCGGAAGCCACGCGCATCATGTCCACATGAAGAACATCACCGCGCACGGGATGATTTTGCACTTCCTTCAACACGGCCTGTTCTTTTTCACCGTCCACTTCCACCGTAATCAGAGAAAAATCGGAACGAAGCAGACGCCCCAGTTCCAATTTATCAAAACTTACGGGAAGCGCTTCACTGTCAGCACCATACAATACACCGGGGATACGTCCCTGACGACGCAAGGCACGCGCGACACCCGTCCCCACCTGCTCACGTTTTTGCGCGGAAATAATCGTTTCCGACATTTTCAATGCTCCTAAAAATTAAAATCACATAAAAAAAGCAAGCTGCCGCTTGCATAAAAAAAAGCTGGGGCGCTAGGATTCGAACCTAGGAATGGCGGGACCAAAACCCGCTGCCTTAACCACTTGGCCACGCCCCAACGTCATTGAATATAGATCAGTAATATAAAGTCTTTTACGAATTATGTCAATATAAAAAATGGAAGTTTTTTGGAATTAAAATCGCCGTTCAAGAATAAATTCATTGCCGACTAAATTGCGAAAAACAAAACCGTTACGGCGCAACATGCGAATACTGGCCAGATTATAACGGTTCACCCGGCAATAGATACCACGGTACACATCCCTGAGTTGATCCAACACCAGACTGACCGCCCGCGTTCCTATCCCCAGGCCGCGTTTTTCCCCGAGAACAATCAGCAGTTGCGCCATATTGCGCTTTTCATCGTTTTTATCACCGAATATGCGGATATCACCCACCCGCCTTTTTTTTTGATAAATTTCAAAATAGCGGATAAAAACCGGTCTATCTGTCGGAGTATCGTCCTCCGTTTGCAAGGCGACAAAACGCCTTACCGCCGGGTCCAGACTCCAGCGCATTCGTTGGGCATCCAAACGGTTGTCATCGGTTGCTTTTACATAGACATCCATGCCTGCTCTCCGCGTTTGCACCATCCTGTCTTTCGGAAACAACCGATTAAAATTTATTTTTTGCCATGTATATTTAAAAAACCTTGACATCACCTATCCAAATTCTACCGCGCATTAAAAATAAAAAGAAGCGCCAAAGCTGTGACTGCCGGGCAGACCGTATCCAACCGTCCCATAAGCATAGCGCAACACATAATGACCGTATTGCACGCTTAGTCCCGCGGACCAGGTAAGTACTTCGCCGCGTGCACCGGCTCCGCCAAGTAGCCGCATAAAAGGCAAGGGAGCATAAATAAGCCCCATGCTGTACGTAAGCCGTTCTCCCCGTCGCCATATAATTTCCGGAATCAGGTTGAGTGTTCCGGCCGACACGTCATCCATCAAACCGTAACGGAATCCGCTACGAACCGTAAGTGGCAATGGCGTGGCTTGCTGATCCAATGGCGCCATACGTCCGACATTCTGTATCGTTAGTCCCCAATCCGTATCCTCCGCCACATCCCGGCGTTGCACTCCCCAATCCACCGCCCAGCCCGGCGCGGTAGCAAGATAATATTTTTCGAACAGATACTTGACCTTTACCCCCCATTGCCAGTTACCCAGATAGCGGGCATAGCTTACGCCCACCGCCAGGTTAAAGGCATCGGTGACGCCTTGCGGTTCATCCGTGGGGATAACACCTCGGATTTCGATGCCGGGAATGGCAAGATAGGCGGCGTCAACGGAAAAGGCGCTTTGTTCCATGGCAAATACCGCCGCCATGGTATGAAATGCAGCTCCCAAAGCGGTTTGCCGATATTGAAAAACGGCCGAGGAACGGCCTTCCGCGAGCATACCGGCGGGATTAACAAAAACAACACCGGCGTCTCCCGTCAACGCGCTGCCGGAACCACTCAAAGCGGCGGTACGCACATCGCCATTTAATTTAAGAGCGTCAAATCCGCTGTTGTCTTGTGCCGGACTCCAGGAAAGGGCCATTAATAACAAAAGAAAAAAATGTTTCATATTTCTGCCTTAAAAGAAAAATTGCCAGCTAAACAGATGCCCGGCGCCTTCATCCACCACCGAAGCGCTATAAACGTAATCCAGATAGCTGACCAAGTCCATAAATTTAAAATCCATGCCGGCGCCAAATGTGAAATTATGGCCGGTATGCCCCAGACGCAAGGCGATGTTCTCTCCGTACAGAGCTTCCATGCCCATGCGGTGATCAAAGTGGACTCCATTACTGCTTACCGTTTCGTATGCCACGCGGAGCCAGCGTAAGGGAGTCCGGTAAAAAGCCCCTGCCTTGATCATAAGCGGCAAAGAGAATTGCGTGTTGCCACCGCGTGTAAAAATCTTTTCCGTATTGGCCTTAAGTTGCACCCCGATGTTATCCACGGCCACCCCGAAAGCCAGGTCTTCATTCCAGGCGTAATAAATCCCGGCGTCGCCACCCACTGCCTGAGCCGCGTAGTCAAATTCCGAGGTGCCGTCATTCAGATATTCCAGTACCATTTTGATAGAAACGCCCACGCGAAACTTCCCGAAAGAGCGGGCAAAAGTGCCGTACAGGGCGTGCATGGAATGATTCAGCTCGCCGGTATCCTCACCAATGGTGTTATAGGCGTGCAGGTTTCCCGTGCCGCTGCTCAGCCAGGCGGCGCTCACGCCGGCGCCCCCCGGTATGGGCGTGGTAAATCCGGCAAAATACGCGTAACGATCCAAAGCCATGAAATGACCCATCAGGGCCGCAACACGACGGTTGTCCACGGCAGTCAGCGCGGGATTGCCGTAAAAGGCGTAAGCGCCGGCGGGCATGGCTACACCCACATTGCCCATGGCCATGGAACGGCCGCCGAGACCAACGCGTAAAAAGGCGCCTGCCAAACCGCCATTATGATTCACCTGGGCCAGAACACTACCGGCCCATAATAGGATAACCATCCCTGTTTTCATTATAAAACGCATCTTAATCAACCACCACCACCTTTCCCCAGGAAATTTTATTGCCCACCACCGCGCGGAAAAAATAAACGCCGGTATCCACAATGCGTCCAAAACTGTCCCGGCCGTCCCAGATCACATTACGATCCTGACTGTCGGGAGACCAGTTATCCTCGGTCTCCTTCAGGGTACGCACATGCTCCATCGCCCAGTTGTAGATGCGCACTTCCACTTCGGTTGCGGTTCCGATATCGAATTGAAACCGGGTATAACCATTGCGCGGCGGCGAAAAAGGCGACGGATAGGCATATACCGCCGGCACGGGACGCTCCCGGGTGGAGACAAAAGAACGGATCAAACGCCAACTGTTCCCCCGATCCGTGGTCAGCGCCAAGCCATCCGAGGAGCCCAGCCACCAATACGACCGGCCATTAACCACCTGTCCGGCGGCGGAAAAATATTCATCATCCAATATGCGATCGCCGTTGCGTTGATCCACCACCTCCGGCACACGGAACCAGTTGGCGCCGCCATCATCGGAGATGAACAGACCGGCATCGGCGGCCACAAAAACCGTTTCGCCTTCAAAGCCGAAATTATGAGCAAATACCCCTTCCAGAGCCACATGCCAATTGGCGCCGCCGTCGGTGGAATAGCTGACGGCCCGTTTTTCATCACCGTCCACCGCTTCCACCGTTGCGGCCCAAACGGTTTGCGTCGCCGGTTGCCAGGCCAGCGCCACCACAAAATTACCCGATATGGGCTGATCCTGATTTTGGTGTGTATATCGCTGCCAGCTTTTTCCGCCATCCGACGATTTACTGATCCCTTCGGCGGAGCCGTACCAGATATTTCCGTTTTCGGTCATCACGGAAAAGGCGCGATGATTCAGATGATTGAGACTGGAAAAGGGTTGACCGTCGGTGGTAACCACCCGCCAGCTTTGTCCCATATCATCGGAACGGCGCAAACCGCCGCCGAAACTGGCTATCCAGATCGTGCTGTCCAAAAATGCCATGTCAAAGGTTACATTCTGTACCCGGGTGGTCGTCGGGCTGTAATCGGTCACATCTTTATCATCCACCGGTTGGTTGATATGGTGCCAGGTTTCACCACCGTCCTGCGTATAATTCAGGCCGCCACCCACGGAGAGGCTTTCATTCTCCACCGTCGTATCATAAGCGGTGGCGATCCACAGGGTGTTTTCATCCATAAAACCCATGGCCGAAACACCGCCCTTGCCCGGATATTGGCCCGGAGCGAAATGACGCCAACTGGCGCCCAAATCCGTGGATACATTCAAACCGAATCCCGTGGCGGCCCAGATGGTCTCATTTTGCAGGCGCAAATCGATGATGGCATTTCCTAAAAAGGCCGGTTGTCCCGAACCTTTAAGTGAAAAATCCCGGGCAACGCCCGCATAAACCGCCGTCATCCCGGCCCAAAGCAACACATAAATGATTATTCTATTCATCATGGTAAAACCTCAATGGAATCGCTGACCGCCGCGGACAATTGTCCCGTTTTATCGCGCATGTAAAAGGTAAACACGTACACACCCGGATCGGCATCGTTGAAAATGAGCGTGGTCAGGGTATATGTCCCGTCTCCGGCCACGGCATCCCCGGCGGCGGTGAAAGGATTGTTGATATCGAAGGGCAGGCCGTTATCCACCATGGGAAACGGTTTGCCGCTGTTGGCCAATTGACCTTCGGGCTTGCGCGAATAAAAATAAACGGAATCCACGTCGGCGAGGCTTTGCGGATCGCTTACCCGTGCGGTTACCGGCACCAGCACATAACTGCCCGCTCCGGAGGGCCGCTGAACCTGGTCGGCCATCTCCGTGGCAACAATGCGCCCGGATTCATTTTCCAGTTCGATTGTTTTAAAAATGCTGTCGCTGGTCACACCAAAAGCATCGGTCGCCCACACAGCCAACTGGTAAGACCCTTTTTTACCCGCCGCCAGGGAACTGTCCACTGTCAGAGTATATGTCGCGCGGTCATTTTCCACGGAAGAGATATCCATCTTCTTTGGTTCGGGCAACACGGTACGGCCGTTTGTTAAAATATCCAATTGAACGGAAACAATTTCAGTCAGCGAGTCCGGGTCTCCCGCCACAACCGTGAAATTTACGGGCGGCGAGGCGCTGGGCAGGATATCCGGCGCGGAGAAATCATAGAGCACCGGCGGCGCGTCATTCCCGAAAACAATCAGCCCCGTATCACGTCGGGCCACCTGTCCGGCTTTATCGTACAGACGAAAAACAAAGGTATAATCGCCCTTGTCATCGGTTATATCGGCCGGTAAAAAACGGTTGCGGAATACGCCGTCTCCGGCCAACACATCTCCCGAAGCGCTGTTATATCCGCCATCGTCCCACAAAGTGCCGCTGTAAATCGTCTTGCCGGCGGCATCCCGCACATCCATTTCGGCGCTGTACAGGGCCGAGGGGCCGTCGCCATGCGCACCGTCCAGTTGCACACGCGCCGGTTGAGTCGCGTTGATGTTCCAGGCGCGCGGCACATGCACGGCCTGGATTTCCGGAAGACCGGCGGAACTTTTTACGGGCGCTTCTTCCCGACAATGCCATAAAAACAGCAGCGCCACAACAAGCACCAACGGAGACCTAAACCCGTGTTTTTTTAATCCGTGATTCATTGATTTTTTTCCTGATTTTGACGTTTCAATGAAATGGCCATCCATTCCCCCTGCCCGGCCCTGCGCGTTACCTGCCAGCCCTGGCCTTCATAAGCCGCGCGCACCGCATCTTCATCCGTGTGCAACAGACCGGATAAGATTAAATGCGTGCCCGGGTGGCTGTAACGGATAAATTCGGCAGGTAATTCCAACAGTACATTGCGATTGATGTTGGCCAGAATGTAATCATACCCCGCCGGTGGCACATCGTTCAAAACACCGGTTATCCAACGAATGCGGCCTTCCAACGCGTTTAGCTTTTCATTTTCCAATGCGTTGGCCGTGGCTTCGGGATCGATGTCAAAGGCGGTTACCGGCCCCGCACCCTGCTTTACCGCATACAGCGCCAGAATACCGCTTCCGGTCCCGGCATCCAAAAGAGAGTGATTTGCAAGCGGCTGTTCTTCCAACAATTCCAGTATCAGTCGTGTGGTTTCATGATGACCGGTGCCAAAGGCCATTTTGGGTGTGATCACCAGTTCCACATCGCCAGGTTGCAGGTTTGCGGTTTCCCATTCGGGACGTATCACAATATGACGCCCCAGGCGAAAAGGTTTGAAGTGAATTTTCCAGTTCTCATTCCAGTTTTCGGCCCGTACAACGGTGCATTCCAGTGTGACGGCATCAAAACCGGGATCGTATCGGCGCACCAGGCGACTTACGGCTTCCCGCCAATCCTTCTCACCACTCTGTTCAAAGGTGACATACAAACCGTTTGCCCTTTCCTCTATTCCGGTGCACCCCAGGCCAAACAATTCCGCCGCGATTACATCGCGCCATGCTTCCCCCAGCGGAATCATCACACCTATCCAGCTTTTATGATTCATTTTTCCTCCACATACAATACCTGCAACAGCGTTTGCCCCACTACTTTCAGGCTGGCCGGGCTGCATTTATCCGGCGTGTCTTCCAGGGTGTGCCAATACGCGTTGCTTTCGTCCGGATAGGCGAAGTCGATGATATCGATGAATGGTATGCCCGCGTCCAGCATGGACAGATGATCATCGCTGACCGCCGGGCCGATGCGTTCTTCAAACTCCGTATAACCCAGATCACGGGCGGCGTTCCACACCTTTTCCACTATACGGGGCGCCATCCGCGCGGAATTATACTCCACCGGCAGGCTCAAATTCGCATCGCCCACCATATCCAGCAGAATGCCGTAATAGGGACGGTAACCACCCATTTGCGAGGCGAAATATTTAGCCCCGAGAAAATATTCATCCAATTCGCCTTCACGGCCCCAGTCTTCCCCGTCAAACAAAACGATATCCACGCCGTAAGGCAGGGGATGCGCCTTAAGGTGCCGGGCGATTTCCAGTAATACAGCCACGCCGCTGGCCCCGTCATTGGCGCCGGGCAGGGGCTTATGCTGATTTTCCAATTTATCCTGATCGGCGCGCGGGCGGCTGTCCCAGTGCGCGGCCAGCATAATGCGTTTGATGCCGGGCGCGGTGTTAAACGAAGCCACGATATTATACATCACCAGAAGGCTGTCGCTGTATTTATCCTGATGAGTAAAACGTTGACGCACCACCCTGTCCGCCGATTTTTTAAGATTGGCGACAAGCCAGTCGGCGCAGCGTTCATGGGCCTTGCTGCCCGGCACACGGGGCCCGAAAGCCACTTGTTTTTCCAGATCGGCAAAACTGCGTTGCGCGTCAAATTTCGGCACACCTGCCTGACACGCCACCTGGGTAAAAATTATCAATCCGTATATAAAAAGACGCATGATTAATCCCGTATGGAAATATTTACATTGATACCGAACTCGCTGTAACTGTATTTACCGGAAATTTTATTGGTGGTGGCGCCGGTTTCAAAAAACAGACTACCCTGCACACGGGTATTAAAGCGGTAAGTGGCCGAGGGCCGCAGTTTCCAGGAGGTGTTGTTTTGTTGTTCCACAAACTTATCGATACCGGGCTGCCGAATATAGGAACGGTTTTTGGAGCTGTCAAAGGTCAGGGCAAAATTGATTTCGTTTTTAAAGGTACGCCCCTTAAACGGCCAGATGGGTATGGGAATGCGAAAACCCGTCGATTTTTTATAATTGAGCGATACGGTTAGCGCTTCGTTTTCCGTGCGTGTTGTAGTACCGGATACACTGTAGGAATAGCTTTTACTGTCGGTCATGCGCACCGTGGCCGAAATACCCCATTTGGTGCGGATATTCATCCCGATCAGCGGGGACCAGTTATTACTGAATGTTTGCTGATAGGGTGTAAAGGTGACACCGTCCCCGGCCAGTTTGCTTTTTTCATCATACTTGCCGCTGTGACCGTGATCGATGGAGATGGACTGGGCAAATTGCTTGAAGAACAGATATTTTTCCACATTGTTAATTTGTACCGTCCAGTCCGGGATAAACAGGCGCAAATCGCTGCCCATGCCCTGAAAATCCTTCAGGGGATCATCACCGGTAAAAAAGAAGGAACTGCTTTTCCCACCGGTTTTGGTTCGCCCGCCGTCGGTGGAATTAAAGGTGGAGCGCCATTCGTGATTTAAATTCATTTTCACGGTGCGCGCCAGATTAAGCGACGTGCTGGTACGCAGGGTGCGGTTGGATGTCAGCGACGGGCGGATCAACTGATTGACGCCGTTGCCCAAAACCGTGGAATCCTGACCGATTCCCGGATCGGAACTGAAACCGAACTGATACCGCCAGCCGGGCATGCCGGCCAGGAACTGATTGGTGTAGGTATCGTCCAGGTTGTAATTCATTTTGATACTCTGCCAGGAAGCCACAAAATCATACAGCCATAATAACGGGTTGGGAAAACTACCGCTTTTTTCCGTCTTTTTATCTTCTTCGCCCTCTTTTTTCTTTTTCCGCGGACGGCGGCGGCGGTGTTTGGTTTTACTGCCGCTCTTTTTGGGCGTGTAGATGGCTTTAATCATTTTGCCCGGATTTAGAGTCAGCCCGAGACGTTTGCCCACGCGGGAGGTGGAAGATTTGTAACGGTAATTATTGGTTAGCTGAAAGCGAAAATTGCTATCGTAGTCGAAATTGGTTTTCAGCCAGGAAATCAGGCTGGGTTTAAAAGAGCCCTTAAATCCCTGGGACACATCGGTTTCACGCCCAAAATCCAGTTTCGTAAAGATGTTTTTATACAACTGCGTACGGGAGATGCTGTCAAAATCGGCATCGGTGGTATATTTTCGGTTGAAGGAAAAAGTCAGATTCTGCGTCATTTTGTAATTGGTATTGATGGAACGCACCGTGGCGGTGTTGCGCTGGGTTTTTAGGGTGGCGGTGGAATCCCGGCGCAATGTCTGGGTATTGTTATCAGAAACGGTCAGGTTCATATTGATGTTGCCCGGCGTATAGTACAGACGGGTATCATACATTTTACCGAGCACCGGCCACTCTTTCATAAAGCGCAGGGGCGTTACGTAGTTATCCTGTGCAAAAGGGATTTTATAACGGTAGCTTTCCTTAAACTTTTCGCTTTTATTGAATTTGAGATCCCAACTGCTTCGGTTTTGACGGGCATAATCAAAATCGAACACAAATTCATCAATCGTATAACGCAGAAACCAGTATTTGGATTTGGCGCGTTTTTTGATGGTGGTACCGGCACCGATGGTTTCACTGGTATTGATATCGTCCTGCAAGTCGGCGGGCAAACCGCGCAAGCCGAACAAGGATTTCAGTTTATCGGCAAAGGTGTTGTTTTGATAGCCGGTCAGTTCATCGCTTTTGGGCAGATATTTGGGAATATTACGCGAAAAGGAAGCCCGGGCGTCGATGGGAATGGAGAGGTCCCAATCGGCCGGTAAAAATTTATGCAGGTTGAGCAGGCCGGAATAGTTCTGCCTTTCCAGCGTATTGCCCTCGCCAAACTGTTTGCCCACATTATGGAAATCGGCGTCCTTGCTTTCCCATTCCGCGGTGATGCGCAGGACATCGGCCAATTTCACATTGGTTTTAAGGCGCATGGCCGTCGCCTTAACCTGCCGGACGTCCGCGAGCCGCAATTCATTCAGCCACACTTCACCGGTGAACGGCTCGCCGGAAATATTGCGCACACCGATCACAAAATAACGCACGGTTTTCAGGCTGGGTAATCCTTTAGACTTATAATAGCCGTGTTGTTCGTTATTCAGTGCCCGGTAACCGTCGGCTTCGTTTTTCACCGCCGCCAGATCATCCAGGTTTACATTGATCTGATTGCGCTTATTCCAGCCTAAAAAGACATCCTGGCCGTATTCATAATAGTTGTTGCGATCCGCGCCCACGCGCAAATAGAACTGAACCGGCGGGGCGCCCTCATCCGGCGCTTCCGGAAAAGAGGGCGTGGTATTGGTGGAACTGCCGTACAAAAAGAGCTTCAGGCGTTTATAGTTCACAAGTTCCATTTTGGTAAACAACTGTTTTCGCGCCTCGGCCACTCCGTTAACCGGCAACTCGCGCAGGCGCATGGCCAGGGCCTGCTCCTTGGAAATCGTCTGTGTGATGCGGTCTTTCTGGCCGCTTACACCAGGCGGACTTGTGTAAGGGTCTTGCAGGCCCGGGGTGCCCTGCTTGTTTTCCTCGTTATTGTAGGTCGCCAAAACAAATACGGAATCATCCTTGGTGAAGGTAAGCGGCGCATCGGGATCATTCACATCTTCCACGGCATAACCTTCTTCTTCCCACTCGTTGCCCACAAAATCGAGTGTGGCGATGAATATGCGTTGCGGTTCAGTCGGGAGCCGATCCACCCAGACCCGCGAGAACAACACCTGCTGAAAAGTGGTATCGGGATTGCCGACCTTACGGTGCCATTGACGGATGGGAATACGGAACAGACGCCAGCCCTTGGGAGTGGAACCGGCGATATAATTACGGGCCTCCGCGTCGCTGGAATCCAGCGAAAAAGAATATTCAAAATAGGCGTTGGTGGTGCTCAACTGGCCGTCGCCGTCCAAATCTTCCGTATCGGGATAGCGGGCGCCGCGCGCGTTGCCGTTGCCTTCCAAACCATTGATGCCGGTGTAATCCACGCCATCCGGTTTATTCCGGGCGTTACGGTTGGGTTCTTTCCATAAGTCATCGGTGTCCGCGCCGGGTTGACCAAATTTAATCAGATCGAGCCCCACGTCTTCCCCTTCATCCAACAGGCCGTTGTTATTCACATCTTCCGTATTGAGATAACCCGCCGCCGGATAGGTCACACCATTCACTACTTTGTCGCGCAGATACCAGTCTTCCGAAATACGGCCCACATCGATGTGAATACGACCGCTATACCCTTTTACCCACATTTCGATGTACTTGGTTTTTTGCTGATCGGGGAAACTGGCATTGGAGCGCATCACCCCCACCCAGGCGCTGTCCGGGTCGCGATCCGGATCGCGGTAAAATTCCAGCCCCAGCACATCGGTGGTCTGACCGGTTTGGGCGTTTACGTCGCGTTCCGGCCAAATGTCTTTGATAAGCACCTGATTGTATGGATTGAACCAGGTCAGATGGGCCCGGGCGGCGTCCGCTTCCAGGGGGTTGACGGGTCCCAGTTCCGGCAAATAGGCCGGCGGGCTGGCCTGCGTCCAGGTTTTATAGCGGATACCCAGTGTGGTGGAACGTTTGCTGGATTCGAAATCATCGATGTAAGCCACCCCGTTATTATCATCGGTTTTGGGATTATCCAAAGTGTTGGGATCGGGCAGCACCTGGGCAAATTCCCCTTCGATGTCCACATTGGATTCCGCGCTGGTTTCCACAATGGGCAGCGCATCGATGGCCTCGGTGAGAAAGCGCGGCTTAAATTTAAAGGAAGCGTTTAAATCCCATACAAAATTCTGAAACGGTTCCTGCCCCACGCGCACACGCGTATCCAGGGTGGATTTATCGAGATAAAGCGCGGTAAAGCCCAAAAAACCGATATCGCCCAGATCGTACTCCAGACGTGTACCGAGTATGGTCTTTTTATCAAGCTGGAAAAGATTGGCGCGTTCGTATTTGATTTCCAGATCGGAACTGCTGCGCTTGGCCTCATTGGAGACCAGACTCAACTGCCCGCTGAAATAATCGATCACATAATCCTTGTCTCGTTCCAGTTTACGACCGTTAAGGGTAACCACTTCCGAACCTTCCAGCACATAAAAGCCCAGATCAAACGAGGACTTGGTGCTTTTGGAGGTGACCAGCATGCGGAAGGCGCTCACTTCGCTGCGGTCTTGCGGACTGGTTTTATCGTACATCGCCACGCGGTACTTTTTATCCAGCTTGTTGAAACGGCTGTTTTCCAGAGGGTCAAAGGGCTGGAGGGAAGGAAACATCAACAAACCTTCGGCACGGTTGATGATATAGGGATTCAGGTCCACCTTTTCATCCCCGCCCTGCACCACATTTCCGTTTTCATCCAAAATGTCAAGACCGGTCAGATTCAAAAAGGAAAAATCACCCTGATGGGTTTGTTCTTCCCCGGCCTTATTGTATTCCATGCGGATTTCAAAACCGTCTTTTTCGATATTGGAGCCACCCAGGGAATAGACATTCTGCAACATCAGGTCCCAGGTATTTTTATAAAGCGGATCGGGATTTTGATTACGGTCTTTGATGATTTTAAGAACAAGTGGTTTATCGGGCGGTATATCCTGAATAAGCGTCCCTTCGGAGAGAGAATTATCCGAGGTGCGGAATGCGATGGCGATGATATCATTAGCGCCGGTTTGTTGGTTCAGGGTCAGGATACCGCGGTAACGATCGAATTTAAACTCGTTTTCCTTAAGCTGAATAAAATAGCCTTTCTGCACCACGCCGTCACGGGCGTTAACCGTATCAATCGAAGTGATATCCATATAAGCGGCGGGATTGACCGCGGCCACCCCCTCGCGCGGGCCGTTCTGGTCGGAAGGCGCCGTGGATTTCCAGACTTCGAGGATGGTGATATCCTTGCCCGCCTGGTATTGAAAGGTTTGCAAATCTTCCGAAAAGCCGCTTTCGTATGTATCCCGGTAATAGCGATCCACAAAAAAGAAACGGTCGCGGATGTAGTCGATATCTTTAATTTCCTTGGTGGAGGAAGAAGAACTACCGGAAATTTTCAGCTCCTGCTGCTGCCCTTTTTCCAGCGAGGCGATGGTGGTCATTTTGAGATCGCCAAGCTGCATATTGGCTTTTAAACCAAACAAACCCTGATTGCTGCCGCCGAAGATCACGTATTTGGTGGAGGGCAGGGAAAGGGACACATTGCCGGCTTCGATCTTTTTGACGATTTCATCCTCATCGCCGTCGTAACGCAACTTTAGGGTGTTTTCGATATCGGTTACCGCCTCGCTGTTCTGCTGAACGGAAACGGTCACCTTATCGCCGATTTTACCTTCCACCGTAAACTGCTGGGTTTGGCTGAAACGCGGACTAAAGGTACTTTGATTTTCACGGGCGTTGATGGCCGAGCCGCTGCGGTCTTCACTACGTCCGGAAAGATCAAAGCTGATGTTACCGGTTACACGCAGACTAATCTTATCGGAACCGAAAATACGGGTAAAGGCCTCACTGCGGATTCGAAAGGGGATATCGAGTTCAAACGCGCCAAAACTGTCATCCTTTTGTTCGGCAAGAGTGTGGCGCGCGCTTTCGGCCAGCATCTGCCGCCAGTTGTAGGCCTGCCGCAAACGGACATAGGTATCCAGGTCCACCACGGCGGGGAAGTTAAATTCGGTATCGGCGACTTTTTCCGAAATGGATATATAGGTATTGGTGGAATCGAGCGTTTCCTGCCTTTGGAAATGGGGCGGAGGTTGCGCGAAAAAAGTGGAATCCACGTTATATTGACCCAGGGCGATCAGTTTTTCACTGAACAATTGCACGGTTCGGGGAGGCGGGGGTAATGTGAGACCCACCTGTGCCCAGGCCCGTACTACGGTCAGTAACGTAATGCCAAAAAGAATGCCAATACGCCGGAAGCTATTTGAATGAGATCGGATTTTCATAAAAAAATTTGTTTACTGTAAATGCGTAACAGTTTTTCCGGTGGCACCCTCCTTATGGTTTAAAGAGCCCGAATTTAATGGCCGCCTCCTTATTTAGCAAGAGATAAAACAGCCCACTTCTTCCCGACGTAGGTTTTTTTCATGAATGCGCCCCTTTATACACCCGTCCTTAATCCGGGTTCAGTTAGAATAAAAGAAAAAAAACAAGTAACGGGCGTTTCCCTTTATTATTGCGGATATACCAACCACGCCTGTTAATATTCTTGATTATTATATATACATATATTATTTTCCCGGTAACAACAGAAAGGTATCCCCCAATGTATAACGAACAAACCTTGCAGGCATTCAGGGAAGTGATGGAAGTGTGGGCCAACGCGCTAAACGAATACAGCATGGACGCCCTTACCCTTAAACCGGACGCGGAGAGTTGGTCCATGGGGCAACTCTACAACCATTTGTTTCGCGGCACGCTTGATTTTCATCTAAAGGAGCTGCGGCAGGCGGCTTCCACAAATCAGAACCGCCGGAAATTCAAGTCGGTAAAAGGATTTATGGTTTTCCATGTCATAAAAGGCTTTCCGGACATACGTATCAAGGTGCCGCCTTCCGAACGGTACACCCCCAGACAGCCGCGCCAAAAGGAAGAACTGCTCACGGACATAACGCGGTTAAGGGAAGAGATAGAAGATGTCCCGGGAATTTTAAACAACGGTCAAAAAGGGAAAACCGCTCATCCGGCCTTCTCTTATTTGAATGCCCGGGAATGGTTCCGGCTTATTCCCATGCACTTTCGACATCATTTGGCGCAAAAAGAACGTCTTGATGCCTTTTTAAGGGAAAAGCGATGAGCTATTGGCTGGCCACCGTTTCCGCGGATCATGTTTACAAAGGCATGGAAGAAGGAATCATGCAGGTGTGTC
>RFFS01000114.1 GCA_003696775.1 Calditrichota bacterium | reverse complement strand
TGAATGAAAAATGGTTGTTTGCCTCGCTGGAGAAAATCTTCATCGAAAAAAGAATCTACCGCGATATTGAAGAATGCGAAACCTGGGAAGCGGTGCTCGAGGCCATCGATAAGGGCCTGGAACCGTATAAGGCGCTCTTTTTCCGTGAAATTACCACGGAAGATATTGTGCGCCTGACGGAGATAAAAATCAAGCGTATCTCCAAATTCGACTCCTTCAAGGCCGATGAAATCATCAGGGGACTGGAAGCGGACATTAAAACCACCCGTTACAACCTGAAGCATTTAACGGATTACGCCATCCGTTATTTTGAAGGTCTGATCAAAAAATACGGCGCCGCCCATCCGCGAAAAACGGAAATCCGGACATTTGAAACCATTGCCGTGAAACGGGTGGCCGTGGCCAATCGCAAGTTGTACGTCAACCGCGCCGAGGGATTTGTCGGTTACGGCATGAAAAAAGACGAGCTGGTGGGCGAATGTTCCGATATCGACGACATCATCGCTTTTAAGGAAGACGGTACGTTTGTGGTCAACCGCGTGGCGGAAAAGCTGTATGTGGGTAAACCCGTCATCCATGCCGCGGTATGGAAAAAAGGCGATGACCGCATGGTTTATAATATGATTTATCGGGATGGTAAAGACGGGCGGACATACGCCAAACGCTTCAGCGTTACATCCATTACCCGGGACCGCCAATACGACCTGACCAAAGGCACGCCGGGAAGCAAGGTGCTCTATTTTACGGCCAATCCCAACAGCGAATCGGAAATTGTTACGGTTCAACTTAATCCCCGTTGCAAGGCGCGCAACAAAAAGTTTGACTTTGATTTCTCGGAGCTGGCCATAAAAGGGCGTGGTTCACAGGGCAACGTGCTGACCAAATGGCCGGTCAAAAAAATCACTCAAAAGGAAGCGGGTGAATCGACCATCGGCGGACTGGATATATGGTACGATCCGGCGATAGGGCGGATCAACACCGATGAGCGGGGGAACTATCTCGGCACCTTTGAAGGGGATGATCGCATTGTGGTGTTTTATAAAAACGGCACGGTGGAACTCACCTCCTACGACCTGGCGAATCATTACGATTATGAGAAAATAGACCGTGTGTTAAAATACGACCCGGAACAGATTTTCAGCATGGTGCATTACGATCCGCAAAGCGATCAATTTTACGCCAAGCGCTTTAAGATAGATAATCCGGCGACGGGCCGCCTGACGCCGTTGATCTCCGAAGCGCGCGGCAGTTTTGTGGCCTGCTTTTTTGAAGAGTCCGAACCCCGTGTTGACGTTAAATATCTTTTTGGCCGTAAAAAGGAACGCCGGATGCAAACGCTGCTTTTAACCGATATTGTGGATGTGAAAGGCTGGAAGGCCCGCGGAAACCGCCTGATGGCCCAACCGGTGGTGGATGTGAAACCACACCCGGCCGACGGCCCGGAAATCATCCTTGCCGATGAGCGGCAGCCCGACTTGTTTGATGGTTGACTGTGCTTATCGCGAACGCCCGCCGCGTTCTTCCGACCATTTTTTCAGATAGCTATAATAGGCTTCCTGGGTGCGGTAAGGAGTTGCGCCCCCGGTTTCCTTATACGGATTTTTATCCTGTTCCGTCAACAAACGTGTTTTTTGATTGTCCCGGAACTGGCTATCGAGGTAGCTCATTATCTCCTGCTTGATATCCGGATCATAAAGCGGCACGGCCACCTCGATACGGTTGTCCAGGTTGCGAATCATCCAGTCCGCCGAGGAGAGGTAAATGTGTTCGGCTCCGCCGCCGTAAAAATACAGCACACGCGAATGTTCCAGATATTTATCCACAATGGAAAAGGCTTCGATATTTTCCGAAAACCCGGCCTGGCCCGGAACCAGGGAACAAATGCCGCGTATCATTAAACGTATGGTAACCCCCGCCCGCGACGCCTTATAAAGCCAGTGGATCATATCCTGATCCACAAGGTTGTTCAGTTTAAGGATAATCATTGCCCGGCGGCCCGCCCGGGCTTCTTCCATTTCAAAGCGGATCAGTTTTATGAGCCGTTTGCGCATGTAAAACGGTGAGACGAGCAGGTGATTATAGCGCGCGGTTTTATAATTGCTCTCCAGAAATTCAAAAACCTTGCGGATTTCCTTGTTGAGCGCTTTTTGTGCGGTAAACAAGCCGTGATCACTGTAAATGCGCGCCGTGGATTCGTTGAAATTGCCCGTGCTGATGTAGCTGTATAAAACGTCTTTATTGTTTTCCCTGCGTGTAATCTGACACAGTTTGGCATGTACCTTCAATCCCGGGACGCCGTCTATGATGTGCGCGCCCTCATCAGCCAGTTGACGCGTCCAGTTGATGTTGGCGGCTTCGTCGAAGCGGGCCTGCAATTCGATGACGGCCGTAACCTGCTTACCGTTGCGCCGGGCGTTGATTAAGGCGTTGATCACGCTGGAAAAACGGGCCACGCGATACAACGTGATATGGATATGGCTTACCCTGGGATCTATGGCCGCTTCGCGCAGAAAATCGATCACATGATTGTAACTTTGATAGGGAAAACAAAGCAGGATATCCTTTTGGCGGATATTGGCGAAAATGCTGGTATGGGCCGGAATATGCGGATGAGGCAGGGGCGTGATTTTGGGATAGAGCAGATGTTTCATTCCCATATCCGGAAAGGAAATAAAATCACGGGCATTATGGTAACGCCCGCCGGAAATCAGATTGTCCATAGCGGTCATATTATTCCGTTCCAAAATGAAATCCAGTAGTTTTTGCGGCATTTCCCGATCATACACAAAACGTACTACCTTGCCTTTTTCCCTCTGTTTGATGCTGCGGGCGATCTTTTCGTAAAACGATTTGGTAACATCCTCGCTGATATCAAACTCCGCGTCCCGGGTCATTTTTATGGTGTAGGCGGCAAACCGGTCGTATGATAAAATGGCGAATATATCGGGTAAGCCCACCCGGATCACATCGTCGAGCATGATGATGGCGTGGCGGCCGTTTTCTGAGGGCAGACTGACAAAACGCGGCAGTAGTTCCGTGGGAATTTCGATCAGCGCATAGGCTTCGTTTTGCCGGGCGGCGCTGTGCCACATGTGTATGGCCAGATAGATCACCTGGTTTTTCAGATAGGGAAAATCGCTGTGTGTGCTCAACATAATCGGTACCAGTCGCGGGCGCACCTCTTCGTGAAAAAATCGACTGACAAAAGCCATTTGGGCATCGTTGAGCTGCGTTTCGTTCAGGATAAAGATGTTGTGTGCGCGTAAATCCTGTAAGGTTTTATTGAATACGATATCAAAACGGGCGCGCAGCTGCACAACCCGTTTTTGGATTTCCTTAAGTGTTTTTTCCGGATCGCCGATTTTTTTATTACGAATGCCCGCCTCCAGCATCCGTTGGTGCGTGGCCACCCGAACCCGGTAAAATTCGTCCAGGTTGTTGGAAAAAATACCAAGAAATTTCAGGCGTTCCAGCAGGGGCACATCGGGACATTCCGCCTCCTGCAACACACGGTGGTTAAAGGAGAGCCAACTGATTTCCCTATTGATGAGCGGCATGTTTCTCTTCACGGTGTTTTTCTCCGGGGGACATTTCCCTGTTAAAGCGTTTCAGGATTTTTTTTAATTTTTTACGTTTCACATTTTGGATGGCTGTTTTAATCGGGAAATAACGGCGTTGGCGCGCATGCTGTTCCGCGTAGGTTGCATGGACCGTTTTGATAAGCAGTGGAAAAACCGTCACATGAAAGGTACGGTTGAATTTGGTGTATTCATAAGCGCCTGTGGTTTCATCCGCCAAATGGCCGCTTACGCCGGCTTCTTCCAGGCACTCGCGCCTGGCCGCATCGTGCGCGGTTTCGCCGCGGTCTATAATACCTTTGGGGATACTCCACCGTCCGGAACGACGCGTGGTGATCAACAAAACCTGAATCCCTTCACCGGTTATGATATAAGGGAGGGCGCCCGCCTGTCTTGTTATGTTTTTGTTTTCGGTCATGTTTTAATTTACTCGGTTAGTCCTTTATTCGCCAATGAATGGTCAGTATAAGCCCAATATGCCGAAACCATAAAGAGTAAGTTAGAAAATTCGACAATACAATTATTGAATAAGAACAATCCTTTTATGTTAAAAACATTAACCATTCGTCATAAAATGCTGCTTGGCGGCATTGTTATCGCCCTAATCATCCCGACGGTTTTGGTAATTTATTTCCAAAACCGTTTCATACAATACAATCTGGAAATTATCCGGCGCGAAGCCCTGCACACAGCCATGATTTTAAGCTCCACGGTTGCCGGGGCGTATAATCGGGGTGACCGGTCGGATATGCGGCAAATCATCAACAGCGCGGGTAATAATCCGGAAGTGAATTATGTCCGTCTTCAGGATGAAAACGGACACCTCCTTGCCGAATATCAATCCCCCGACCGTATCCCGGATAATCGCAATACCATACGTGTGCGGGTTCCGGTATTCAGTCCGGATAATCAAAGAAGAGCCCTGCTTATTTTAGGAATAAGCAATGAATATATTTATAAGCAGGCGGAAGAAAATTTTTTGGTATTGCTTGTAGTGATGGGGGCGGTGTTTGCCATGATTGTCATTAGCACATTGGTGTTGAGTAAGCGCATCACCAATCCCCTGCGTCATGTGATAGAAGCGATTTTAAAAATGGGTGACGGTGATCTGGATACGCCTATTGTTGCCGACGGATCGGATGAAATTGCGGTGTTGGCGGGCGCGGCGGAGCAAACACGACTGAAATTAAAAGAATCCATTGAACAGATTGAAGAACAAAAGAAACATCTTGAAGAAGCGGTTGCCGAACGTACCCGGGAGCTGCAACAAAAAAATAAAGACCTTGAACAACAAAAAATCAGGGCGGAACACGCCAATCGGTTGAAGTCGGAATTTTTGGCTAACATGAGTCATGAAATACGTACGCCGATGAACGGGATCATGGGTATGGCGGATTTGCTGTTGGATACGGATTTAACCGAAAAACAAAAAGAGCTGGCCGAATTGATTAACAGCAGTTCCGTTTCTTTGTTGCGTATTTTAAACGATATCCTCGATATATCAAAAATTGAAGTGGGTAAGCTGGAGATTGAAAGGCGCGCGTTTCATTTGCCCGAAGTGGTGGATGAACTGGCGGCCTTTTTTAAACCCCAGGTGGAAAGAAGACATCTAAAGCTTATCGTGGAAAAAGACCCCGGCCTGCCTGTATTATTAATGGGCGACAGCGTGCGTCTCAAACAGATTTGCATCAATTTGCTTAATAATGCCCTGAAATTTACAGAAAAGGGAAGCATTGTTTTTCGGATTCATTCATCCGGTGCCGAAGAAAACGGTAAGATCCCGGTAACCTTTGAAGTGGAAGATACCGGCATTGGCATTGCGGAAGAGAATATGGAACATATTTTTGAGAGCTTTCGACAGGCGGACGGTTCCATGACGCGTCGTTTTGGCGGCAGCGGTTTGGGGCTGACCATCACCAAACACCTGGTGTCATTATTGGGCGGTTCCATCTCCGTGGAAAGCGAACTCGGACGTTTCAGCCGGTTTCGGGTTGTTGTGCCGTTTGAAACGGTACGCGAGACGCCCCACAAAGAAATGCGGGAAACGGTTTCGGATTCGGCGATGGATTTTAATGGTTTGCGCGTGCTGATTGCCGAGGACAATCCGGTAAATCAAAAAATAATCAAACGGATGACCGAAAAGCTAAAAATGATCCCCACCCTGGTGAGTAATGGCCGGTTGGCCCTGGAAAAATGGCAATCGGAAAGTTTTGATTTGATTTTGATGGATATCCAGATGCCGGAAATGGATGGGTTGAAGGCGACACAGGCCATTCGTAAACAGGAAAAGGATTCACATATACCCATCCTGGCGGTCACCGCGAATGCCATGGAAGGCGACAGGGAAAAATGCCTGCTGGCCGGCATGGATGCTTATTTGAGTAAACCGGTTCGCCTGGATGATATACGAACTACCATCCAGGCGGTTTTAGCAGGTAAAAAGATGCCGACGGACTAAAATCCTTTTTAGGATAACATTTTTAAGATATATTATATCATTCCGAATTTTATTTCCAAACAGTGTTTTAAACCGAAAGCTTTCATGCAACAATCACCCATTTTTAAACGCTTAAATAGTGGTTTTTTTATCGCATTGATACTTGCGTTTGGTGTGCTTATCATCCATTATTTTGTTTATCTGAAAAATATGGAACATGTTGAGGCGATTGAGTCAACCTTATATGATGAACAGACATTGCTGAATCAATGGCATATAACCGCATTGGATTTGGTGATAAATCCTGCGGTCCCGATATCCGGAGCCGTGTTAAACAGGATCGATTCCCTGATCGAACGCTTAAACGGCTCGCCTCATCATACTGAAAACAAATCGGTCATAAATCTGAATCGAAAATTGCTGGATCGTCTGCGTTATTATACACAAAACGACACCTTTCAAACCTCACGTAAATCATTCTGGACCTACTACACATTTGTCCGGACGGCGCTTGCCGATCACATAGCCGGGGAACATCGCTATCTGAGTCGTTTACATCGGGAAAACGGCACCAAACTTCTGATCTTTCTGATCGGCGTGTTATTGATGCTGCATCTGATTTTAGTGTTTCTATTGCGTCCCATTGCCCGCGAAGTTGACAAAGATTATCAATTAATGGAAAAAGAACGCGATGATGCCGTCGCCGCCAATAATGCCAAATCCCGTTATCTTTCCACAATGAGTCATGTTATTCGCACGCCGTTGAACGGTGTTTTGGCGATGACCGACCTGCTTTTGGAAACGGATTTGACGTTCGAGCAAAGGGATTATTTGGGGATTGTACAGGCCAGCGGAAAAAGTTTACTTTCCGTCATTTCCGATATCCTGGATTTTTCACGGATTGAAAGTAATCAGCTCGAGTTGATTACGATGAATTTTGATCTTAAGCAACTGGTGGATCAGGTCGTTGCCGGTTTTGATGATGAAATCGGTGAAAAAGACATTCAGCTTATAGTATTTTTCGAACCGGATGTGCCTAATCATATCTTGGGTGATCCCAAACGCCTGCATCAAATACTTTCCAATTTATTGTCAAACAGTATAAAGTTCACCAGAAAAGGCGAGGTGGTGCTAAGGGTAAGTGTGCAACCCGGAGCGCAAAACAATCAGGAATTGTTGTTTTCCGTCAGTGACACCGGCATGGGGATACCGGAAGAAAAACAGAAAACTTTGTTCATGCCTTTTAAGGAATCGGGTAACTTGTTGGAAAGGCGCTTTGAAGGAACCGGCCTCGGATTGGCCCTAAGCGCCCGGCTTGTGGCTTTGATGGGCGGGGCCATTTGGTGTGAAAGTGAAATCAATAAGGGGAGTACGTTTTATTTTACCCTGCCGCTTAAAAAGGCAACCGGCCGCATTACCCAGCCTGCACGGGAAGATGACTCTCTCCGGATTCCGGAACAACCCGCCGGAATAAGCGCTCCCCTTTCCGACAGCCAGGTGAGTGTATTGTTAGCCGAAGATAATACCATCAATCAACGATTAATGGAACGCCTGATGGAACGCATCGGATATAAACTGGATGTGGCCCGTGACGGACGCGAAGCGGTAAAGATGGCTTCCAAAAAGAAATATGATATTATTTTTATGGATTTGCAAATGCCGGAAATGGATGGGATTGAGGCCACACGCCATATTCTGTCCGAAGCCGGTGAACCCAAACCGCAAATTATCGCCATGACCGCCAACGTATCCCGTGAAGATAAAGAGCTGTGCCTGAAAACGGGAATGGTGGATTATGTGGCCAAACCGGTTTCTCCCGATAAAATCAAAGAGGTAATGCGCAAATATCATCGTTAATGAGAAAATTGGTGATATGATTTATTCTGCCGCCCGACTTCCGGAACCGGGTATCACTTTTTTCACTTTTATACACTTTCCGGAATAATCAAATAAAAAAAGCCGACCCTTTCGGGCCGGCCTGATTGCAGGGTTTGGGAACTTATTTCAGCAAAACGACTCTTTGTACAAATTGTCGCGATCCCGCGCGCAGAATAATCAGATAAACGCCCGAACTGAGGGATGAGGCATCCCACACACGATAATAGTGTCCGGCTTTTTGAAATCCCTTAAACAACATGCTCACTTTTTGCCCCAGTGTGTTGTACACACTTAATTCCACGTGCGAATCGGTAGCAAGGCTGTAGCGCAGGGTTGTGGCGGGATTGAAGGGGTTGGGAAAAGCCGGTTTCAGCTCAAAAGTCGCGGGCGTCCATGTTTCTTCCGGGATATAATTGGCCACATAATCACGGCTTCCCGAAATGATTTCAAAACGGCGATCCGTTTCCCCTTTATGTACCAAACGGATGGTGTTCTGCGTTTTGAGATTGTAAACCAGGCCGCTTTGCGTGTCTTTCAGGAACAGCTCCGTGGATTCGGGCACATTATCCATCCCGGATACCGAGAGTGTACTGACGGCTTCTTTAAGATTCCATTTAATGGTAAAAGGAAAAATCAATCCGTCTTCATCCGTCGCACGCACATCCGAAAAGCGATTGTCGTCAAAGGTGAGATGCAGCGCGCCCGGAATACGCGGTGGGGCGGCGTCTCGCATGGCCGTCTGCTCCGTCGATATGCGCCCGAAGAGATGACCGCCGCTGGCATCATGTTTATTGCGCACATCCAAACGCACCACCCATTCACCGGGCACGGTGGGGTAGAGGCTGGCCTGGGATTGTGACAGGGCGTCCTTTCCGGGATGTATTTCAAAGGTGGTGGCCTGGCTAACCCACAGCGCGTAGCCTTTCCAGGGTTCCAATCCTGCGGAATTTTGCACCCAGTCGCCGTTGTATTCCCATAATCGGAATTGAGTGCCCGGTGTACTGACGCGTAAGCTGTCGAACGGCACTTTAAAATTAAAAGGATTGCCGATCAGTGAAAAACCGGCCCGCACATTGATGGTAAAGGGAACGTTGGTGGGTACGGAACTCACGGTACCGCTGTTCAGGGTGACGTCTTCGGCCGAAATAAATAAATACCCGCGGCCGGTGTTAATGTTGGTAAAATCCGGGTATTCCTTTAATTGATCGGTGGTGTTGTCGTAACTGTACCAACGGAAGCGGCTGGCGTCATAACTGCCCAGGTCCGGATTGTTGGAGATAAAGACGGAAGCGGAATTGTTTTGCAGCTTTCCCGGAATTGAAATGATGCGGTAGGCGGTCACATCATTGCCTCCTTTGGGCGGTGAGGGATTATTGATACCGTCCGGCGTGATCACCTCTATGGCCTGTTTATCGCTTAAGGTGATATTACCGGCAAAATCCTTGGCATACACCTGAATAACCAGTCCGGTCTCTGTCACATCAACAGCCGGAATACGTGTGCCATATACATTGTCTGTTTCGGTCAGGTCCAGAGTTTTGTAGGAAACACCACCGCCACGCCAATAGCGTAACATGGCCTGATCTATATCCATGGGATCGGATAGATTTAAAGAGATATCCACATTGGTATTTTGATTCACAACATCCGGAAAGTCAAAGTTGCTGATTTGGGGCCCGAGGGTATCGGTAATGGTAAATAACCCGCTGGTGGCGAAAACGCCGGAATCTTCACTGTCTGTGATGCGGATAAGCGCTTCATGAGTAAAGTTCCGCGGCGCCACAACAAATGTTGAACCGGCATTTGCCGAAACATCCGCTTGTAAAATGGTGTAATTGGCGCCGTTATCCGGACTGTAATGGACATCCACCCTGGCCACATTTTGAGACGTCCAGCGCACTTCATACATAGTATCCATTTGCCATACGGTGGAGGAGGTGGGCTGGATTACGGTGATGCTTTTTCCGGCATTGTTTGCCACGATGGAAAAAGGGGCGTCGCTAACATCATCCGTGTTTTGGGATGTAGCGGACACTTTAATATAACAATTTTCCGAAGGCTGATTGGGGACGGTCCATGCCACGGAGGCGTTCCCCTCGCTTTGTATTACGGTTTCAATATCTGTCCAGTTGGCGCCGCCATCCGTGGAAAAAGAGACGGTAAAATCATCTTTATAATTGGAGGTAAAATCGATGTAATAAGTGGAGTCCACACGGAATTTTTCACCACCGTTGGGTGATATAACCGTCACCTGCGGTTCGCTGATGCTAAAATTTGCATCGCTGACGTCGAACACGTTTGCATCCAGGGTGCTGATAATTTTTATCCGGTAATCCGTGCCGGGCTGTAAGGTGGTCGGGACGATTATGGTTTCCTCCGAATCGCTGGGCGATGTGCTGAGTAACTCCTCCGTGAATAAACCGCCTTTATACAATTCAATGCTAATGTTTTCGTCGATGTTGTCTTCCCAGGTAATCGTAGCCGATTGCCCGCTGACCCATGTTTCACCGCCATTGGGGTTTGTAACGGTTATAAAAGGCGGGGATTTTACTTCAAAAGAAATTTCCGTTGTGGGATTCGATACCAGAAAAGAATTATCCACGGCGCGGACGGCCGCGTAATACGTGCCGGGTGTCAGGCCGTTAACAAATTTAAATAAATTGGAGCCGGCATTCCCCGCGCGGCTCAGTTTATAGTAGCCGGAAACAGGCAGTACATAGTCGTCTATAATGTCCCGGCCGCCGGGTGTGCTGCCCACTCTGACCAAATAGGTTAATCCGTTTGTCATGGTGTGATCGTCACTGGAGGTATCCCAGGTAATTTCCCATTGGCCGTTCACCTGATTGGCCGTGGGATTTAAAGGCGCATTGGGTGGCGCGTTGGTATTGGAGGTGGTATTGGTATAAATTTCCGTAAACCGGCTGGTGCCGTTCCAACCGGTCACCGCAATGTCGGTTTTTCCGTCCCGGTTATAGTCACCAACGGCCAGGGCGCCGTTACGTACCCCCACAAATCCCGGGTTCACTTCCGAAAAACCACCGGCATCATTCACAAAAATTTTAGTAATGTATGCGCTGCCTGTATCGCCGGAAAGCACCAGGTCCAAATCGCCGTCATTGTCAAAGTCAGCCCATTTCACATCGCCGTAATCCACGCCGGGTAATGTGGTGACCACTTCCGAAAAAGAACCGTCGCCGTTGTTTCGGAAGAGTTTGGTAACGCGCGTTTCCGTTCCATCGTTCATAGAGCCGCATATAATCAGGTCCTGATCGCCGTCCATGTCGTAGTCGCCCCAGTCGCTGGCGCTGCGTACCATGGGCGTGATACCCACATCCATGGGGATAAAGGCGCCGTTGTCCTGTTTATAAAGAGTGGAAAGGCGGCCCGCGCTGTTATTGCCGGTTATAAACAGATCGGGGTAACCGTCATTATTAAAATCCACCCATTCCAGGTCGCCGCGTTCGATACCCAACGTGGATAATTGCGCGCTGGCATAACCGTTACCGTTATGGGTGGCTAAATATAAAATGCGTTCCAGGGCGGAATTGCGTCCGGTATAGGCCAGGTCCGGATCACCGTCGTTGTCATAATCGCTCCAGGTCACGGCGCCGTCTTCAACATCCGTAAAGCCGAAGTCCACTTCGCTAAAACCGGAGCCGCCGGTATTTTCGAATATCCGGGTGCGTACACCGTTGGCGTTTCCGGCCATAAAGATATCCAGAAAACCGTCTTTATTGTAGTCCAGCCATTGGGCGTCCACCAGTCGGGCCTCTCTGGGCAGGGTGATGTATGATGTTGGCGTGAACTCGGCACCACCATTGATAAAAACTCCGGAAACGTAGCTCCCGATGTCTTTTTCGCCGATGACCATTAAATCCAGATCGCCGTCGTTATCGACGTCACCAAATGCCGCCGTACCGTAGGCAATACCGGGCAAACCAAAATTGGCGTTGTTAAAACTTATTTGGTATGCTCCCGCTGTTTGGCTTACAATAAAAATAAAAAATAGAGTCCAAATTTTTAATTGAGTTGTCACTTGATCATTCCTTTATGTTAGTCGCGCGTTAGTTGGAGGGCGGGGGCCAGATGCCGGATGCATCGGGTAAATCGCTTCCCGTGTCCGAAGCGGGCGGGGTACTTTTGCCACCCAAAAGGAGAGCCGCCGCCGCTCCGGCTGCCAGCAGTACGCCGCCACCGATCCACCACCAGGCGCTGCTGCCGCTTTTCTCATGCGTCACAACCCGCTTGGGACGTTGGGCAGGTGTTTTACCGGCAATTTTTTGCGCGGCAACTTCAAGCACACCCAACAATCCGTCTGCCGAGCCGCGATAATCCTCGCTAACCGTGCGTAAAATCCGACCGGTTTCCACATCGATGATGCGCAAATCCAATGTATAGGTCTGACCGATTTTGCCAATGCTGCCGCCCACCATCTGTTGCACGCCCACCATGCGCCCGATTTCCACCAAACATTCGTCGGAAACACAGCCGCTTTGCTGGAACCCTTGTTCCGTAAGAATTTCGTTCATTTGTTCGCGTTCAAGAACAATAAAAGCGCCCGTATTCACCAATCGGGAGCGTAAGCGTTCGGTCAGGGTTTTGGCTTCGGAGTTTGTAACGCCCTCACCGCGTAAATCGAGCACGGCGATACGGGTGGCCTGCCTTTGTTGGGCAAAGCCAAAGTGAGGCGCCAAAGTAAGGTGCGTAAAAAGAAATAAAACCCAAGGGGTTATTTTACGAAACATAATTCCTCCCGGAAAATAGCTGTAAGATTTATAATCATCTGAAATAAGTCGATAGTCCCAATCAGGACATCCATTCATAATCGGTGAAGAGTGATAAATCTCTAATAATTCACATTATAAAGTCTGTGTTTGGCCTCAAATAATCTTTTGGAGGAAAAATGAAAATTCCCATGTACCAGGTCGATGCGTTTACAGACCGTCTGTTCCATGGTAATCCGGCGGCGGTTTGTTTTCCGGAACAATGGCCCGATCATTCCGTCATGCACCGTATTGCCGCTGAAAATAATCTATCGGAAACCGCTTTTGCCGTGCCCATGGAAGACGGGTACCATCTGCGTTGGTTTACACCGGAGGTGGAAGTGGAATTGTGCGGTCATGCCACGTTGGCGACGGCGCATGTTTTGATGACGCACAAAGGGGTGACAAACGACACCATTAAATTCCATACAAAAAGCGGTTTGTTGACGGTTACTAAAAAAGAAGATCTGTATAGCATGGATTTACCGGCACGTTTCCCGCAGGCGGTTGATGTACCGTCCGATCTTGTGGACGGTTTGCAGGCCACGCCCAAACTGGTGCTTAAGGATATGAATTACCTGGCTGTTTTTGAAACGGAAAAGGAAGTGCGCCAATTAAAGCCGCGTTTCAGGATTCTTTCCCGCATTACCTATGCCGGTTTTATCTGCACGGCTCCTTCTCAGGATGAAAAATACGATTTTGTCTCCCGATATTTCGCCCCTTATGCCGGTATCAACGAAGACCCCGTAACCGGTTCCGCGCACACCACCCTGACCACATACTGGTCCAAGAAATTGAACAAAAAAGAACTGGTGGGGCATCAGATATCCCGTCGCGGGGGGGTTGTCTATTGCCGCGATAAGGGCGGACGCACGGAAATTTCCGGCAAGGCGGTTACCTTTTTCACGGGTGAAATAGACGTTTAATCATTATAAGCCCAGCCAATAACTGACTTTTATCAAAAAGATATTGTCCGCGGGTTCGTTGGTTATCAAATCCGACAATTGCCGTCCCGGCGTAAAATCACTGTTGTTTGTAAAAAAAGCCCGGCTCTGAGTCCACACAAAATATAGTAGGGAGCCGGGGGCGTATTCCCAACGCAATACCGCGTTTCCGCGTACATCTGCAAAAGTAAAATCCGGATCACCAAATGTAAGTTCCGATGCCGCTCCTGCCGGGCCGTCCGGGTCGGCGTGATACGTTCCATCCTGTTTACTCAAAGTGCCATGTCGGGTGAATAACTCAAAATCATAGCCGCCGGATTTTTGGAGATATTTAAACCTTTGGTATCGGCCGGAAGAGATAAAAGGCTGGGCGTACAGTTGCAAACTCAGCTCCGGTGTAAACGTCCAGTCCACCCGAATAGCTGTTGCAAAGGTTTTTTGATTCAATTCCGCAAATACATAACGGCGGCCATAGGTGGCGGAAGCTTCGGCGTCATCAAAAACACCTACCCATTGCGCATCCTGAAAGTTGAAATTGTATGAAGGGCTCAGGTTAAGCATTACGTTATCCATCGGGCGGTAGGTGATCCCTCCGGAAACACCATGGCTGTGTGAACCGCTGACGGAAGCGGAATAATTGCCGTTCAGACGCATGCTCAGATTTTTACTCCGGTCTGTGCTGAAAAAGGAAAAAACGGAAATGGAAGGCAGGTTGGTGGTTATGGGGCCGCCCCGTGTCCGGTTGGTGTTGATGGTCACACCGGGCGTGGCAAACATACCCATGCCCGCGTTCAGATAGCTTAAACTTTGCCAGTTTATCATGCTCCACAGTGCCCGGCTTGTTACATGGCCGTCAAAATCCATATTGGTTAAAACCGCTCCCAACGCAGACATGCTTCTATACCAGGAAGTGGGGGTGGTAAATTGATAACCACCTGCAATATGGGCGTTTATAACATTGGAGCCGAATTGAAAGCCCATATCGTTCACATCAAATTCCGGTTGAATAAAGCCCAACGCGCTGCTGAATAACCAGTTACCCTTTTCCTTGCTGAAATTGATTCGCCCCGCAAAACCGCTTAATGATGTGCGTTGAGAATCAACGGAAATATAGTTGAAATCGGGGCGCTGGAAACGATGCACAGCAGAGGTTTGCACACTCAGCATGTGTTCCGGAGAGGCCTTGATGCGGCTGTAACCCAGCCAGCCGGAAAGCGCCCAGACTCTCTCCTTGTCCAAAAAATGCCAGCCGTCCAGACCCACGGCCAACGCGTTGCTGTTCATTTCACTTTTCAGTGCCGGGTCATCAAAAAAACGGTTGAGGGCGGTGACCATCACACCGAGGCCATCGCGTCCATTGCGGTGTTCCTGTTGCAGGCGCAGCACGTTGTAGCTGGTCATGGGCTCCACTTCCCGGGTGTATTGGTTTGCGCCATCATCGCTCAGTTTGGCGGACTCACGCGCGGTGAGAGCGGAAAGCGCGCCCACATTGATATGGGAACCGATTTTGCCGGTAACCTTGGCCGCGCCGAGAATACGGGTGCCTTCGGGAACGTCGCTGTAGGGAGCGCTGTAAGGCGCGCTGCCCTGGGGACGCCTGCCGATGCGTCGGGTATAAAAAAAGTTGGGAGAGCCCCAGTTAAAACTCCAATTGTTGTTGGCGCCGCCCCGACCAAAACTGTAATTGGACGCCCCTTCGATAAAAAAGGGGCGTTTTTCATCGTAAAATGTTTCGAAGTCACTTAAATTAACAACGGCGGGGTCCACTTCCACCTGCCCGAAATCGGGGTTGACGGTGGCGTTTAATGTCAGGGTGCTTGTCAGGCCGTATTTGATATCGGCGCCTATCGCGACGTCATATTCGGAACCGGTGTGAAACGGATCCTGCGCCACGTGCGGGGAGTGCTGATTCCGGATGCGGACATAGGGCAAAATCTCCACATTTTGAGAAGGCTTGATGTGTGAAATACCTTCCAATGGGACAAAACGGGACACAAAGCTGTTTTCGTTTTGCGGCCAAAAGACATAATAGGTTTCTTCCCGGCGGCGCATGATTTCACGACCCAGATTGACATGCCAGTGCTGCACCGTTTCCCGCGGGAAGCGCATCTGGTTAAGGGGGATTTGCAACTCGGCGTTCCACCCTTTTTTATCGATCCGTGTTTTGCCGGTCCATACCGCATCCCAGTCATCATCAAAACGACTGTCGTTGGTTATAACACCGTCATAATAGACGCCCGCGGCATTCAGTCCAAAAAAATAGGCGGATCGGCGATCACGGTACGTATCGATAAAAATGCCAAACCGATCGGCCTGTACACCGGCGTCCCGCCGACCCAGACGGGCAATAACGGAATCGGGATGGGTATCATACAAACGGGCGGCCACGTAAAGATTGGCGTCATCATAGGCAATCCAGAAACGGCTTTTTTGCGAGGCCGGCCGGCCTTCATCCGGCACGCGTTGTATCATTCCCGAAATAGATTTAGATTCATCCCAGATTGTTTCATCCAATCGCCCGTCTATAACCGGTGGTTGATCTATGCGAAAAGCGTAAATTGTGCGAGTGGAATCTCCGGCGTTTAATAACGACGTGGTTGCCAAAAAAAGAAGTAAAACGGTAATCAATCGCATAAAAAGTTCTCCGGTTATGATGATCAACGGTTGTACAGGGCGATAGACGCAGAATTGACTAAAAAGTTTTACATGACACAAATAATTCATACATCCGCCGTGGTTATGCAGGCGATCCGTTGGAAGGATAGCAGTAAAATTGTCACGTTTCTTACAGAAACAGACGGCCTTGTTAAGCTGATTGTCCGCGGTGCCTATCGTAAAAACAGCCCGTTAGCCGGCCGGTTGGAAACATTGAATGAAGTACGTCTGGTTTATTACAAAAAATCAAGCCGTGATCTGCAAATGATGAAAGAGATCGACCTGGTGAATGATTTTAGTGTGTTAAAAACCGATTTCTCCCGCTACCCCTTTGCCCTGGCCCTTTTGGAGGCGCTAAAAAACACCCTTGAATATGCACATGGCGATGCCGTTTTTTACGGGTTTGTGGTGGAGATGCTGCACGCCATCGCCGAATCGTCCGTTCCCAATGTCCCGTTCATTTACTTTTTACTTAAATTGTGTTCCTACCTCGGTTTTCGTCCCTATTTCGATAACTGCCGGGGAAACCGGCAAAGCGCCTGCCTGCGGGATATGAATTTTTTTTCCCTGAATACGGGCAACCGTGTCTGCGGGGCATGCGATGCCATGGACGGCGCGCTGGAGCGTCTGAGTCGTGCTGAAATATTTTTCCTGCAAAATTTACAAAATGAACGATATCGCCGATTAAGAGCAACGGAGTACCATTGCCGGGAATGGAAACATGTTGTTCAAGTGTTGTTACGCTATATCAGCGTTCAAACCGACCGGCCCCTTACCTTAAAAGCATTGGATCTCATAGCGCATTGAATTACATGTGTGCCGTAAAGCGCCAAATGGTTTATTCCTATCTTTAATTGGGTTAAATTAGCGGCCTTTATTTCACACAAACACATTATCAGGAGGCCCTGTGGCAAAGAAAAATGTAGATAAAACGATGGATAAAATTGTTTCCCTGGCCAAAAGGCGGGGATTTATTTTCCAAAGCAGCGAAATTTACGGCGGGATCAACTCATGCTATGATTACGGCCCCCTTGGCGTTGAACTCAAAAAAAACGTTAAGGAATTATGGTGGAAAAGCATGGTTTATGAACGGGAAGATGTGGAAGGCGTGGATGCCAGCATCCTGATGCATCCACGGGTTTGGGAAGCCTCCGGTCATGTGGAAGGTTTTACCGATCCCATGGTGGATTGTAAGGTTTGTAAATCCCGTTTTCGTGAAGATAAAATCGATATTTCCAAACCGTGTCCCGTCTGCGGCAACCGGGATTCTTTTACCGAGGCGCGTCAGTTTAATCTGATGTTCAAAACCTATATGGGGCCGGTGGAAGACTCGGCCAACATTGTCTATTTACGACCGGAAACCGCGCAGGGTATTTTTGTCAATTTCCATAATGTGCGCGAAGCCTCGCGTCAAAAGCTGCCCTTTGGCATTGCGCAAATCGGGAAAGCCTTCCGTAATGAAATTACTCCGGGCAATTTTACCTTTCGCACGCGTGAATTCGAGCAGATGGAAATGCAATATTTTGTCAAACCCGGTGAAGATGAAAAATGGTTTGAATACTGGAAACAAACCCGCATGGATTGGTATAAGCGGCTGGGATTGAATCCGGACAAATTGCGCTTCCATGAGCATGGCAAGGATGAACTGGCCCATTACGCCAAGGGCGCCTTTGATATTGAATACCAATTTCCCTTTGGCTGGAATGAGGTGGAAGGCATTCATAACCGCACGGATTTTGATCTGGGACGCCATGCCGAATACTCCGGCAAGGATATGCGGTATTTTGACGAAGCCGCGCGGGAGAAGTACATCCCTTATGTGATCGAAACCTCCATTGGTTGCGACCGGACGGTGTTAACCTGCCTGATAGACGCCTATACCGAGGAAGAAGAACGGGTGGTGCTTAAATTCGCCCCGGCTCTGGCGCCCATTAAGGCGGCGGTGTTCCCTCTTGTTAAAAAAGACGGCATGCCCGAAATCGCCCGCAAGATCGTTGAGGAACTAAAAGGCGACTATCGGGTGTTTTATGATGAAAGCGGTTCCGTGGGCCGTCGTTATCGACGCATGGATGAAGCCGGTACGCCGTTCTGCATCACGGTGGATAACGAGACCCTGGAAAATCAAACCGTTACGGTTCGTGAACGGGACAGCATGGAGCAAATCCGTGTTCCCCAAAATGAATTGAAAAAATATTTGGATGAAAAATTAACCTCTTAAAGGTGATCACATTATCGCGCAAACAGTTCGACAGGATAAAGAAAACAGCGGGTTTAAAAATACCCGTTTTTGGAATGAACTTGGAATAACAGCCGTGTCCCAATTGGCTTTTCAGTTGGGGCTCGGGCTGTTATTTTATTTGTATCCGCCTTACACGGAATTATCCTCATTACAATATCTGCATCTGAGCACCTACGCGTTCCTGTTTATTATCAGTATCCGTACGTTGCATCTGGCCATAGCCGATAAAACATTAACCGTGTTGCTGGCGCTTGTGTTTGGGGTTACGACTTTTACCACCATTATCAGTCTGATCAGCCCGGTTCTTTTTGGCAACACCATCATTTACAATATCTATCTGATATATTTTGCCATGACCAGTATTTTTTATTCTCTGGTCATTTATTTTCTTTTTTTCAAATCTTTGAATCCCAATGCCAGGGATCAGCATAATTTACTGTATTCCATGCTGTTGTTGGGAGTGGTTTTCGCCATCGCTTATTTTCAGGTGGATTTTTTTTCCGATTTGTCTCGCTTGGATCTGGTGAAAGTAAATGCCATCCTACAAAATGTTGTTGTCAGCGCTTATTATATTCAGATTCTTAATCTGGTGTTTTTTATATTTGTATGGTACAATTTTTTTCAGGGCCAGTTCATTTTATCCGATTTTTTAACGGCGATTTTAGCGCTTTACTTTTTAACCATCCTGAATGAAGTTTATCAGCTTTATTATTCCGCCGAACTGATGGAAACCTACCAAAACGGCCTGATTTTCAACATCATTATCAACTTTGGAATGATTGCCATGTGGGTGCTGCGCATGCATTATCTCACCGGCCCGGACATCGGGCAAAATGAATTTTATGTGCTCAATTATAAAGTGCTTGGAAAACTGTTGGATCAACCGGGCGACAACATCATTCAAAAAATGTTCATGAAACTGGGTAAACAAAAACGCATCATCGGTTGGGTGCTGCTTTTTGCCGTGGCCTCCATCCCTCTGTTGTTCTTCGGCTCCTTTTCACGCTTTTCACGGATGAACATATTAATCCTGCTTGGTTTTATGGCCCTGGTACTTATCCTCGGTATCTTTTATACACAAAAACGCTGGTATAAAGCCATCGGTCATTTACTCCGTAGAGACAAAGAATAATCCGATGAAATCGACCAATTTACAATTAATCGAATCGATGCACGACGGCCTATGCGCCACCGACCTGGAAGGCCGGATATTACATGCCAATCCGCGGGCCATGGAATTGCTGGAAATAGACAATTATATAACGCAAAATATAAATTTTTTTTATGAAATCATTCATAATCCATCGTTAATAGAACGCATACGCGCGGGGGTGGCCTCGCCGAAAGGCGCCCGTGATTTGGAATGTTATCTTAAAAGTTTACAAGGTAACAGTTTTCCGGTTATACTTACCGCCAATTATATATCGGATTATGATGGTACGGCGCATGGCTATTTATTTCTGTTTAAGGATATGACTGATCTGAAAAAGGTCAACGATCGTTTGATACAGGCTCAAAAGATGGAAAGCATCGGGCAGTTGGCCAGCGGCATCGCCCATGAGTTCAATAATATTCTGTCGGGCATACTACCGAATGCCGAATTAATCAAAATGACCACGGATGACGCCTCCACCAAAGCGCGGGCGGATATGATCCATAAGGCGGCGTATCGGGCGGCCAATATTGTTAAGCAATTACTCAGCTTTGCACGGGTTCAGGAATATGATACCCTGGAACGCCTCTCCTTAAGTGAAGCGGTATCGGAAACGCTGGGCATTTTGGATAAACTTTTTGGCCGGGATATCCGTCTTGAAAACAAAATTCCCATCGATCTGCCGGCTTTGGAAGTGAATGCCACCCAATTGCAACAAATTATTATGAATCTGGCCATAAACGCTCGTGACGCCCTGGAAGGCAGTGGGTGGATTCGTTTTGAAGCACATGTGGAAAACGTTGCACAGGATCGTCAGGACCTTAAGCCGGGTGATTACGTGGTGTTGAAAGTAAGCGATAACGGCTGCGGTATGTCCGAAGAAACGATTTCTAAAATATACGATCCCTTTTTTACAACCAAGGAACCCGGTAAAGGCACTGGTCTGGGGCTATCCACGGTTTACGGTATTGTACAGAATATGCATGGCGCCATTGAAGTGGAAAGCACCTTGCATGAGGGAACCACCTTTTTTGTATATTTGCCCGTGGCGGCGGACAAGCCGATTCAAAAAACATCGGAACAAAGCGTAAAGTCGGCTGATACGTTTCATCATGTTTTGATCATCGATGATGATTTAGTGGTACGGGAGATGGCCGGTGATCTGCTGGATTTCCTCGGGCATAAGATCGTCAAGGCCGAATCCGGCGAGGAAGGGGTCAATCTTTTTCGCAAAACGCCGGATCAATTTGACCTTGTACTTGTGGACCTGATCATGCCGGGAATGAACGGAGTGGAAGTGATGAAACGCATCCGCGCCATTAGGCCCAATGTCCGTGTTGTTATTACTTCCGGCGTGGGTCAAAAAAATGCCGCCCGCGAGATGCTGAATAAAGGCGCGGACGGCTATCTGCAAAAGCCCTACTCACTGGATGCCTTTCGTAATATATTTCGCGATATCCTCAGGAATTCTGAAAAAAACGCGTAATCATATCAATCACATAATCCTGCTGATCCGTTGACAATTCGGGATAAACCGGTATGGAAAGCGCTTCACGGGCTGTTTTTTCGGCAACGGGAAACATGCCTTCTTTATAGCCCAGGGGTTTAAAGCATTCCTGATTGTTAAAGGTCACCGGATAATAGATTTCACAACCTATGTTATTTTCTTTAAGCCATTTTTGCAGGGCGTCCCGCTGAGAAACGCGCAGGGTATATTGGTTGTAAATATGACGAACACCGGGTTGAACCACGGGACGTTTAAGAAAGCCTTGCGCCTCCAGTTCTTTTAACCCTTCATCGTAACGGGCGGCGTTTTTTTGACGTCCGGCCGTCCAGTCATCCAGATGTTTAAGCTTGATGTCCAGCACGGCGGCCTGCAGCGCATCCAGCCGGAAATTACCGCCAATCAGTTTATGGTAATACTTAGGATGCGCGCCATGATTTTTAAGGTAGCGCATTTTTGTG
>RFFS01000113.1 GCA_003696775.1 Calditrichota bacterium | reverse complement strand
CTGTATCAACAGGGCAATTGCCCATAGCGCCTTTCCGCTTCGGGCGCTTTCCGCTTCACCCAGACCCGCCAGCAAACCTTCGGCGCTGACTTCATCACATGTTGCGCACCAACTTTCCGTTAATTTTTTCAGAATCTGAAAATAGAGTTCCGCAAGAATGGTGTTGCTAACATGAAAAGCCATGGTTTGATGATGCAAGCGCATGATTGCATTGATACGCGTGTACGCCGTGCGCGGTGTTTCTTTTTTATCAAAACGGAGCTCCCGTAAACGGGCCGCGTGCCGCCCGAGATGGGCATCGATCCGACGATTCATGGAACGGGCCAGCCAGGTCACGCGGCCAAGGGCATTCAGCACTCTTACCGGGAACAGGAAAAGCTTAAGCCACTGTACAACCATCGGTTCGCTACGACCGGGTCGCGGCTTATAATGGCTGAGATAAAATCGGGACATGGTTTCGTTGAACGCGGTATGATTGAGATAGACCTTGCCTTTATATAAGCCGAACAGACCGTGTTCCGGATAATTCGCTACTCCCACATTTTTCAGGAAATAGCGGAAGGCGCCGTTGGTTATCGGCTCCAAAATGCTCCACGAATAGGGGGTCACAATATCCGGGATCACCTCGCCCACATTTTCATCGGTCCAGATAATCCGGTTTTGCCCCAATGTGGTAATGGCGCGCATTTGCAAAAACCATAACTGATCATCCCCATACGCCCATTCCACATCCACCGCCAAACCTGTTTTCTTTTCCAGGGCCACGGCGGATTGCACCAGCCGATCAAAGGCTTTTAAATAATCACGGGGAATATTATCCGCGCTTTTAAAACTATTTTCCCGTCTATTGAATATCAGATGCTCCGGCGTTTTTTCACCGCTCACCAGGCCTTCGCCCAGCCCCTGTACATATTCCAAAACCATTTCATTTTTATTAAAGGTAAACGGATTGTAAGAGAATAGAACACCGGCGATACGCGGCTGTACCATCTTTTGAACAACAATGCCCATTTCCGCGCCGGGGATGTTCATGCTGTTTTTAAAGGCATAACTCACCAGTTCATCGCTCCACTGCGAAGCCCAGACCCTTAACACCGCCCGTTCCAAGGCGGAAGGCGTTGCGGGTACGTTTAGCAACGAGGCATATTGACCGGCATAGGAATTTTGTTCCAGGTCTTCATTAACCGAAGATGAGCGCACCGAGAAGGTTGCTCCGGCCTTCAGGGGTAACACCTCTTCCAATGCTTCCAGCCACACTTTAGGCAGTTTTCCCTGCATAACCCCCCGGCGTAATTCCCGGGCCGCCTCGATAGCTTTATTGCGAGAAAGCCGGCTGTTGGCCTTCAACTCGCGATACAACCCGTCCAGACTGTTTTCGGCCATAAAATCACGAAAAGCCTGAACAGGCATGAACCAGGCTTCGGGTACGTTGTAGCCAAAAGCATGCAGACGATGCAGGTTCAAGGCCTTGGCGCCAACCTCATCCAACGTTACTTTTTGAGAAAGAGAAAAAATCAGGGACATGGGGTTAAAAATACATCTCCTCAAAAAAACAAAATACGGGACGGTCTTTTTCATCCCGACCCGTGGCCCGGTACCGGCAATAACGGGCATTGCTCAACCATTTGTGTATCGGACGCAGAACGGTTAACCTGCCGCACAGATGAACGGCCATTTCGATCATTTTCACCACAAAACCGGGCAAGGTAACCGAAGCCATAAAAAAGCGTATTTCATCAAGCAACACCGGGGCCTCCATCGTAAACCGCCCGCTTCCGGTTTTACTCCGAAAGCTCAGTTCGCTTTTATCGCCTTCCACAACAGCCTTATCATCCAGACAGGCGCCCTTTTCACCGGCCTGCAAAACCAGTCGGGATACTCCGGATGACCGTCCTTCTATAACCCCCAGGACAGTTACGGAATCGGCTGTATAAAATTTCCCCCAAAACCAGCCGGTCAATTCTTTTTTAAGATTAACGGTTCCGCTGTTAAAATCATGGTACCCCCTGCCGGAAAGCTTCCAGCTCCGATCGTCAAACGTCACTTCCGCCCGACCGTTACAATAGGGCTCGAATACTTTCCAGTTAAAGTGATGCCCGGGTTCGGGATCGGCCAGCAGGGCGCATTCGGGATGCGCGGTGGAGGCGCCGGCGGGCACCAGCTCAAGATGCAAGCGGCATCGTTCATCTTTTAATTCCACCAAAATATTTCCGTTCTCCTTAACCACCCGATTTTCTTCACCGGCGTATAAACGAAACGGCGATCTCTTCGTCCGCCAATCCTTTTGAGGCATAACAAAAAAATGATGAAAGACCACCGTATCACGCTGATAGAGATAAATATCGATGATGGCGATCTCAAAGCAGGAATTAAAAGGCCGGGGATGTATGGTGCATATCAGATCATACCCCCCGGTGTCATGTAAATCGAAGTAATACCAATGGAAACCGGAATAACAATCCAAAAAATATACCGTCTTTAGCGTAACAGAGTCATTTTAAGCCATTGGGTGCGGCTGCCGGCGCGAACCCGTAAGTAATAAATCCCACTGGACATGGCATGGCCGCTGTCATCACGGGCATCCCATTCCAACAGATGAGCGCCCGGATTAAATTCTCCCTTGGCCAGGGTGCGCACTTTACGTCCGCGTAAATCATAGATAACAGCTTCCACAAAACGGTTTTCCGCCAATTCAAAAGGAATGGTGGTAACGGGATTAAACGGATTGGGATAATTATTTCTCAACCGGAAAGTCGTAACGGGCCGGGCGAACTGGACCGACACCGGACCATGCGTGGTTATCTTTCCGGAATAACTCACATCTTCCAATTTGTACCAGAAAGTTTCCCCCTTATCAGGGATTTGGGCGTCGATATAACTGTAATCCTGCGCGCTGTTGGCGTTACCGCGTCCGGGTATGTTTTCCGGATTAATTTTTACATACGCTTCGGTTGGGGGTGGAACGTCATCCCCGGTTACGGCGCGTAAAATATTAAAACCGGCATTCCCGATTTCCGAAGCCACCCGCCAGTTAAGAGAAACATGGTCTTTAGAATGTTCGGCGGAAAAAGAGATCAATTGCACCGGCAGCGATACATCTCCGTTGGCGGCGTAAACCAATACTTTATGCACATAAGGCGTTTCATTGGCGTATAATTTCAGCGTATGGCTGCCGGATGCCACATTTTTACGGATACAAATGGTTTTGAAATCACCGAACAGCGTATTGCCCACAAACGAAGCACTATCGGTGCCCCAACCGAAATCGTAGCCATCAAGTTCCAACCGCAATTCATCATCGTCGGTGCTGTCTATGTTCGCGTTTTTATGATCCCAGCCGGGTTCTTCATCGGCGCTGCCGCTCACATAAATGACAACCTCTCCGGCCTCGGCGGTAAAATTAAACGACTGCCAGAGTGTATTGTTACTACCCGACGGCGCGCTACTGTTGACATCCTGATTGAGGACAATGCTGCCGTTGGCGCTGCTGAGTACCGTGGCATCATATAAAATGGGCGTGGATAAGGATTGAAATTCAAGAGTGTGATTCCCTGCCGAAAGCGAAGTATCTATAACGATGGTTTTTGGGGTGCCGGCATCCACAAGGCCGTCCCAGCTTCGGGTGGTGTTATAACCAAAATCCTGACTGTCCAAAATCATTTTCATATCATCATCCGGGCCATAGCTATCTATCTCTTCCGCCTTGCCTGTGGCAATGACAACCGTCTTTCCGGCCACCGCATTAAAGGTATAGGGACCTTTAAACGTCCCGTCGGCGATACCATCGTCGATTTCATTGATCACTTCACGCAGGGCAATGGCCCCCACCGGCGTTCGGGAATAACCGTATTGATAATTGCCTTTTAATATTTCTACAAAATCAACAACAAAACGACTGGTACCTGTCCATTTATTTCCGGTTACAGCAATCGTATCCGCACCTGAAGATGTTTGTGTATGATGGTACACAAAATTATCGTTCCAACAATGAAAAGAAAAATCTTCATTCAGTATTTTGCCATCGGGAAAATCGCTAGGCGTAATATTGATCACTTGAACGCCATCGACATACATTCTGTAATACTCCCGCGCAAATCGAACAACTTTGTATGTGTGCCATTGTTGATTATCATAATTATAAGGCGATCCGCCCGTACCATCCAGATTTACATAAAAATCATAATCCGGATCAACTGTACGATGTATTCTTGCCCGCCACCAGGTTTCACTGGCCGCCCAACTGGAATCGGGATGGGCTTTTTGCTCAAAGAACCAAACGGCCTGATTAATTACTACGGGAATGGCCTCCGTACGCCAAAACCCCCACCCCCGACTCCCAACGGGTAAAGTATTTAATGTTTTTAATCTTATGATGGCTGTTAGTGTATCATCTTTTCCATATAAATCTGTATTATAAACCGTGGCGAATCCAACATTTCGCATGTTACCCGGATAATCGACAACCGGACCCGGAGCAGGACTTCCGGACGGCACAAGTGGATCGACCAATTCGGCCAGAATATATCCATTATTAATTGTGGGAGGTGATTGTGGCGATGTTGCTTGCATACTCCACCAACTTTTGGCATCCTTAAAATCATCCCGTTGTAATCTTGGAATGATGTACGTTTGCGCCAAGGCTGTTTGGCTTACCCCCCCAAACATTAAACAAAAGATGAATAATACCTTACGCATCCCTGCCTGCCTTTCTTATGACATTATAAACAAAAGACTTTTTTATCATTTCCAGGGAGAACACACGTCGAACCCATAACAAAAAGATAAAAAGCAATATAAAAACAGGTTCAAAATATACCAGAATCAGGCTTAATACAAGACTTAATATCACACTTGGATAAGAATGATGTAAAAACTGAAAAACCGTACCCGGATGTGAAAAAGGATTGGGGTCTTTTTGATCCACCCACTGCTGTTTGTATCCGAACAGCAACATCCCCACATATAACAGTACCGTCAACAACCAGCATAACAGGGGTAAAAAGTCCATCCAGGCCAATGTATGGGTTATGTATAACAAAACGATCAGCAACAGGACTTTCTCCATTTCCAACGAAAAACGTAACATGCCGCGGGCCACGCGCCGGCCACTGCTCACCGCAAAGGTGGATGTACCGGTTTTGATATCATTTTCATAATCTTCCACCTGATGATTGACATCGGATGAGATACCGCGGAAAAACACATAGACCGCCAACAACACCATTTCTCCCGTTCGATGGAAATCAAAAGCGGTGAAAACGAGCAAAACGGGCAACAAGCGCTGGGCCAGAACCACAAGCAACAGTCCCGGCTTCCCGCGTTCCTTGAAACGCAAAGGCGGAAGGGAATAAAAGGTACTGATGAAAATCCAGGCCAGCCATAGTTCCAGAAAGGTCATCCGGTCGCTGAAATACCAGCCGGTGGCCACACTCAAGAACAGGAACAGCATGGTAATCCAAAGCGCCCGCCCCCGACTGTCGTTTTCAAAGGTGTTGGATTTACCATGCCTGCGATCCAGCTCCATATCGGCGTAATCATTAATCAGATAGCCATAGGTAGTGGAAAACATGCTGAAAAGGAGAAATACAATGGTGGCTGTTAAATCCTGCGTTGTCCATTTTTGTTCACGGACAAGGATATACAGCAGCACAAACAGGTTTTCGAAAATGGAATTATAGACCAGCACCGCCCAGTCCCGCCAGCCGAAATATTTTTTAATAAACGCCCACATCATGCTTTCCCGAATATCCACAGACCATACCATACAGCCTGGCCCGCGGTCTTAACAACAAGATGGTGCGCGCCCGGATTTAAATGTGCGGTCATTTGTAAAAATTGCGGCCGCCCGAACGTCCGGTTGCCATCCACCCGCCCCAGCGGTGTGCCGTCATCCAATTGAAATGTCACATACCCACCCGGTGTGTTTTTTTTGAAATGCCCCCAATCGGCGTTTTCCGAAACGGCGACGACGGCCACCACGGTAATTTTGTCCGTATGGGTGGTAAAAGGTATAACGCTATCCCGGGCCGGCTTGCCAACCGATGTAGTCGCATACAACAGCGAATCATACGACACGCTTTCCAATGCTTCCAAAACCGGCCCGCCGGCAACACGAAAAGTGATGGTCTGCTCTTTGTCAACCGGACTATTAACCGGTACCATGGTTACACCGGCACCGGGCTCTTTGAAAGAGAAGACCTCGTTGCCCGCAAACCGACCTGTTACCTGGTCAGGAACATCGTACGGAGAAAGGTCTTCCAGCGTGCTACACACAAAGAGGGCGTTTTTACCCCGGGAAATGGTTACAGGCAGCGTTTGTTGATCATATAAAAGAGCCGGTGTGGGGCGCTTTTGGGTGACAACGGATACATAATCCACCACCAACGCGCTTTCCCCCTGCCACTCCTGTCTTAAAATGCCGCGGCTGCGGCTATACACCTGGTTATCGATCCACAGATGAAAAGCCATTTTACCGCCCGGCGCGAAAGGGGCCGGGGATTCAACTCGTTGTCCGTCAATATAAAATTGCGTTGTTCCGAGACGTCGGTCACGTTCCACACGATACACATGCCAACAGTCGTCAAAAGGAGCGAGGTTATGTGTATAGACCTTTTTTCGGTCCAGAACGCCGACGCGGTTCCATGTAAAGGCACTTTTTGCAGGAAGCAGTTGCTCCATGAACCAGGCCAGGAAATCGGCCCGGCCATCCTTGGCGGTTTTCCAAAAACCCCAGCCCCGGCTGCCGGGCTGCATGGGGGTGAGCAGACGTAAGCGGGTTTCCATGGCCAGCCAGGGGTACCGTTTGGAATAAAGGGGCTGCGCTTCGGAAATACCCACATTGCATTCCCGATCTTTTTTCGGGTTGCGCAGGCGGATTTTCATGTAGCCCTTTCCGATCTGAAAGGCAGCGGTATCCCGCGCCACGGTACCATCTCTGTGAAACACCCACCAGGCACGTGATTTGTCAAAATCGTCAAATTTAACGGCGGGGATGTTTTGCGCCGTCAAAAAAGACGCGGCCCCCAGGCACCATACAATCAGTATGAATACAATTCGACTCAATGTACCCGCTTTAATAAAAACGCGCTGAGGGCTTTCAACTCGGTGTTTTTATCGCCAAATATCTCCAATGCCCTTAACGCCTCATCGGTGTGCTTTTGCGCTTCCTCGTAAGCTTTATCCTTACCCACCAGCATGACAAAATTCATCTTGTCGTGGGCGGTATCCTTACCCACAACGGTTTTACTGCCGGAAGCATCCAGCAGGTCGTCGATGATCTGAAAAGCGAAACCGATGTTTTCCGAATATCGGACAATGGCGTTCAACTCTTTTTCACCGGCTCCGCCGATCGCCGCCGCCGCTTCCCCGGCCGCCGTGAACAAGGCCGCCGTTTTTTTGGCGTTAATAAATTCAATAATGGCGTAATCCACGTTTTTGGTTTTCAATTTGAGGTCCACAAACTGCCCGGCGGCCAGACCGTCAAACCCGAAGGCGCGGGTCAGCACGCGCGCGGCATGATTGCGTTGAGCCGTATCCAAAGCTTCATCATTCAAAACCAGTTCCAGAGCGTGTGAAAGCATGGCGATGCTGGCGCACAACGCCACATCCTGGCCGAAAACCACATGATTGGCCGGTTTCCCGCGCCGTAACTGAGAATCGTCCATATAGGGCAAATCATCCATGATCAGCGAGGCGGCGTGTATCATCTCTACTGCCGTGGCGGTTTTGTACAGGATATCTTCTTTAACGCCAAACAAGCGCCCCACCAAAATTGTGAATACGGCCCGTACCCGCTTACCGCCCGCGGCGGAATATTCCGCGGCTTTATACAGGCCGTCCGTCAACGTTTCGTCATGGTGTAAAGCCTTATTAACTTCCGCGTCAACAACACTTTTAATATCCTGTAAAAATGTATTAATTTTCTGTTCCATGGTGTCCTTCTTTACTTTTAAGGTGAAATAACCAATACGAATCCCCTTTTACCAGCAATGCCCCGTTTACCGGGGAAGGGTTTGCTATGATTTGTGACAAAGCCGGGTTAAGCGCCAGATCATCCTTTTCCAGAAAAAGATAATCCACCCCCTGATATCGGGAATATACGGAAAGCTTTTCTATCGGGGCAAAGGGCAACAGACGATAGGGATGACCGGCAAAAAAAGCCACCTGGGGTTTCCGGCTCATTACAATCCCCTTCCCGGTCAAAAAGGGACGGATGGCACGCCCTTCCTTATACATTTTATCGGTTTTGGAAAATGATGCAGGCAGGTTACTCCAGGCAGGCAGCCCCCCTATAAGAATCACCAGTAAAACCACGGCCCATCCCAAACGCCGGGGCCATTTTCGCAACACCCCACTGCCTGCCATAGCCACCGGCCAAACAAGCGCAGGCCAGCTTCCCAATAAAAATCGGTTTTCAACATGCACAAAAAGATACATGGATAACGGCAAAATCATCATAAACAGATATCCGGCGGCGCGCTTATTTTCCCCAAGCAAAAGGATCAGCCCATATACGCCGAACAGGGCATACAACACAGGCAGACCGGTGCCGGTGATCGTTTTTTTAAGCATTTTTATCAAATTGGTCGTTACCGCTTTAATAAAGGCAGCGGGTCTGAATCCGCCACGGGACCAGGCGTGTTGATGGAGCCAGTTTATCGCCTCGGGTTCCTTATACAGCAAGGCATGGGACATCAGTTGGCGCCCTTCGGGATCGGTGCCATAAAAAGAACGGTAACTCCGGATTTTTTCCGGTTGCTTTTTTAATGACGGATTTGTGTTCAAGGCCACGCGCGCCAGTTTGGATTGAATTCGGACAAAATTAATTTTGGGCGAAATCGTAAAATAACCCAATTCCGATTGCGCCCAGGCTCCGTATAAAAGAATCAGGATGACCAACGGCGCCGCCAGTCCGGCCAATGATGCGGCTGTGACGGCTATCTTTTTCCGAAATCGAAGAAACCCCACAAAAGCCATAAAAAAAAGGATATACACAAGCATTTCCGGTCGTGTTAAAGCCCCCAGGGCGCCCCATACTCCCAGGCGGGTGGCGTTGCGTTCTCCCCGCACAAACCGCCAGCCATCCAGCACCCATAAGGTTATGAACAGAATATACCAGGCTTCGCTGGCCGCCTGCGCGGATATGGCCGCTAACCCGGGATGCCCGGCAGTGAACTTGGCGCCAATCAGGGCCTGCTTCCTGCCAAATTTTTCCAAAAAACGGTATATCACATGTATGGTAAGCATGCCGGCCAGCAATGAGGCGATTTTACCGGCCCAAAGCAATGGCATAAACAGTGAGAAAAAACCCGCGACAAACGGATAAAAAGGGGGCTGAATGATATCCGGGAACATGGCCCCGCCGCTTGTATAGGAGAAATCATGCCAGAGATGATACCCCAGTCGCAGATAGTGTACGCCGTCCGGCGAAAGATATGGCCCGGAAAAGATCAACGCGCAACGGATCGCCAAACCGATGAGAAGTATAAGGATATATTTGAAGCTGACAGACATTAAGAGTTATTGATATTCTTGGTACTTTGAGAGATATCCCAGATAAACGGATTTTTGTCCCGTAAATAAAAATCGATGAAACCCATGAAGCGCGCATAAGCTTCCAGGGCCATCAGTAAAAATGTATATAACATCGCTTTGGGCGTCCATTGTTGGGAACGCCGGATGTACTTTAAAATATTGCCGGGCTTTTGGGTATAAACCGCATGCCCCATGGAAGCGGCAAGATGGCGATGCCCCGAAGCGATGCGACGGCGTTGTTTGACAAAATCCCGTAAATTCTCCGGGCCCTTGTTTTGCAGTAACGCTTCCGGTGCGTAAGCCAGTTTGTAGCCGTCGCGTACAAACATGCCTTCGATGGCCGCTTCATCCACGGCGGTATATTTGGGAATGCGCGGCACGATATTACGAAAGGCCACCATTTCGCCGCATTTGGGATTATCCAGAGCCATGTAATGATGCAGTTCCCATAATTTATGAACCGCGTAACCCACAAATGATTTTTTTTCGTTAACCGGCATAGGGTGCACGCCGCACATGCCCACGTGCGCGTCACGAAAGGGCGCCACCAGATGACGCAGCGTATCGGGATAGGTGATGGTGTCCGCGCTTTCGATCATGGCAATGTCCCCGCGGGCCACGGCCAGATATTCATTGATGGCGCTGGCCTTACCCATGCGCCGGGGTTGTACAATCAGCTCTATGCGGGAATCTTCCCGGGCCATTTCCTCCACGATGGCGTTGGTCGCATCCGTGGAACCCGAGGATACGACAACGATCTGTTCGAGCTTATGCGCGCCAAGCTGTTGATTTTGCAATCCTTCAAGACATCTACGAATGATCTTTTCCTCATTATAGGCCATCACTCCCACACTCAGGCGCAACGCCCCGCCGGTATTTTCTTTATCAAACGATCGCAGAACGGGTGGATTGATCAGTTCATCATATTCTTCCACAAAACGTTCGTATTCTTTTTTCAGATAGACCAGATGACGTAATATTTCCAGCAACGGTGCGCGGTAACGCAAAACATAAAAAAAGGTGGCCCACTTACTCTGTGCGCTCACCTTGGACACATTATCCAGCGTATCCCGATAGATAAAAGGGATTTCCTTGACCCGCTGCCGATGATGATACGTAAAATGCAGAAGCTGTATCTGGACAATATAGGCAGTGGCGTGCAAACCGTCGATGTCTATGTTTTCTATAATCTTACGACGGTAACAACGAAAGCCGGAAGTAAAATCCCAAATGGGTTTCACCAGCAGATAGGAAACATACATACTGGCCAGCTTGCTCACCAATAGTTTCCGGAAACGCCAGCCTTCCACCCGCACACCGTCAATATATCGGCTGCCGATCACCAAATCATACACCCGGGATTTTTCAAGAAAATCGCGGATATACTCCGGCCCGTGCGAGCCGTCGCCATCCATGGTGATAATCGGATCGTAATCATGCTGAAGCGCATAACGAAAGCCGGATTTTAAGGCGCCGCCGTAACCCTCCCCGTCCGCCTGGCTAATCCAGTTAATTTCGGGATGTTGCGCGGCATACTTTTCCAGCAAAGCCACGGTACCGTCCGTGGAATGACCATCGATCGCCACCACGTCAAGCACTTCCTTATGTTCCAAAAGGCCATCCAACACCGCGCCGAGACGATGCGCTTCATTCAATACGGGGACTATTACCAACGCTTTCATCATGTTTTCCTGGTTCGGGGATGGAAGGCGCCCCGAACAAACCCGGTTGTCCAGGGCACAAGGCCCAGAGCCAGAATCATTGCGGCACGCGGATGTTTTTTAAGGGTTTGCGGTTGAACTGTTTTAAAAAGGCGGATTGTGCGCCACCATTTGACAACAGGCAACAGGGGCGCGGCCAGCAAGGTTTTTATTTTACTGCGCGCGATATCCGCTCCTTCCAGCGGTAAAATATGCAACATGCTGGAAGTAATGACGCCCACATTATGTTGATGCCGTTTAAAGGAAGGCCAGTCGGTTCGATGATTATGCCGCACCGACGCGCCGGGATAAAAAAGGATTTTACCCCCTGCCTGGCGCAACCGGAAATTAAAATCCAGGTCTTCCTGCGGATAATAGGCGGGATTAAAGCCGCCCAGCTCTTCGAGATAGCGCCTTTTGTAGGAAATATTACAAGTGGGGATATGGGCCACTTCCCTTTGCGGATGTTCCGGCAAAAACTCGCGAAACTCCGCCATATAACCGGCCCATGCGATCTCATTTTCAGGATCATTGCCGTTTAACACGGAACCGCCCACGGCGGCATAATCCGTTTCCCGATGCAGCCGTACAAAGGTTTCCATCCAGTTCGGTTCGGCCACGCAATCGGAATCGATGAATAATATCGGATCGCCGCTGCTCTTTTGCACCCCAAGATTACGCGCCGTCCCCGGATCAGTTTTTTGTGGCAAATGAATATAGATGATTTCCGGAAATTGTTCGCGCACAATTTCCGGCGTGCGGTCTTCCGAACTATCCACCAGAATGATTTCGTAGGGCTCGGAAAAGGTTTGGTTCTGCAACGCCCGTAACACCGGCGCGATGGTCTTTTCGGAATTATAAGAGGGCAGGATAACGGAAACCATGCGATGTCGATCCTATGTTATTTGCGGAACACAAACCAACGGTGGTGTCCCCACAGTTGTTTGAAAGGCGCCGGGATTTTTTCCAGAAAATCGTATTTAAGAATCTCCCGCTCCAGCTCCGGTTTGTCGCCTTTAAACCAATCGACGATACATTTTTTTTCAAACGGCGTTTCGTCGCGGGATTCTTTCTTTTTCAGTAAGAATCCCAGTCCGGCTTTGGCCAGCATATCTTCCTTTTTCATGGCGATATCGGGCCACGGCGGAATATCAAGATAGCCGCTCTCTTCCAGTTGCCAGCCATGCCCCTTAAAATAGGGAACAAACTTTTTGGGTTGAATATGATCCAGATAAAAATCGGGAATGCGCTCTTTGTTAAAGGCCGTGCGTAAATGATAGCCCAAACCGTGAGCGTTGGGCACACAGATAAAGATGACCTTACGGGTCAGGCGATCCAATTCCGCCACAAAGCGCGGGATATCGGGCACAAACCACATGGCGGCGAAGTTCCAGCTTAAATCAAAGCTGTTGTCTTCGAATGGCAGATGATCGTAATGGGTCACTTGTTTAAAAGTAACCGGTAATGGAATGGAATCCCAGACTTTTTGCGCCAGGCGGATACGCGTTGCGTTGTTGTCCACCACAACAGGCGTGATACCTTTTTTAGCCCACCACAAACTGTTGATGCCGGAAATACCGGTCATGCCGAAACTGGGCACTTCAAACACCGATTCAATATTGAAACGGGTGGCCAGTTTTTCAAAATAGCGATGTAATATAAACCGCTCATACGTGGTACCTATCCCTTCGTCCATGGTTTCATAATACTCGGGCCAGGTATCCAGCACACTTAACAGGGTCGATGTTTCCCGGACAGCACTCATGACAGTAAATCTCCCATTTGGTCAAGCGTTTCCACGGGTTGATAGCCTAATTGTGAAATAGTTGCATCGATGTTGTAATACCAGCTTTTGCTTATCAGTTCCACACTGGTTTTCAGCGCGTCCCGTCGGGCAAATTTCAAAAAGCCCGCCATCGCGTCATATAAAAATGATGGCGCTTTTAACCAACGGGGATACGTATCGCCTCGGGTCTGTTTGGAAATAAAATCCACCACATCCCTTAATGCAACGGGACTTTTATCGGCCACATGAAATGTGCCGCCCCATCCGGCATCGCCGCGCACGCACTGTTCCAGCAGACTGGCAAACGCCCGGACGGATAATAAATGGATTTTCACTTCCCGTGCGGGGGTCACCATCCACCCTTTGCGCACCAGATCAATCAGGCGCGGGATAAAACCGTCATCCCCCCTGCCGTAGGTGATGGTGGGACGCACGATCATGGTGGTCATATCTTTATCCGCCGCTTCGCGTACATGCTTTTCCGCCATCCATTTGGTATGATGGTACGGCCCGTCGGCCCGGGGCGGATCATCGGGGGCGGCCGGCAGGCGCGCCGGTATGGTGCCCAGCACCCCCACGGTGCTGCAATATATAAATCGTTTCACACGGTTTTGCCGCGCGTAATCCAGAAGGGCCTGCGTACCGATCACATTTACTTTTTGATAGTGATCCCGCTCCCCGGCGCCGGCGCCGCGGATGGCCGCGAGATGGATAATCGCTTCCGGAACCCGGCGGGCTTTTTTCAAAACGGACGGATCGCCGAAAAAGCCTTCCAACCATTGCAAGGTAGCGGTATCGGTTTTTCCCGTTCGGGAACGAGTTGGCGCAATCACCACATGCCCCGCGTCCAACAGGGCATGCCTGACATGGCTGCCGATGAATCCACCGGCGCCGGTTAACAATATCGTCATAAATATGAAAATTAAAAATTACCGCGGGGAATATAAAGCGGCCATTTCCCTAAGTGTGACATAATGTATGTTATACCGCTTGTTAAGCGCATCAAAATAGGCATCCAGCCGTTTCAGATAGGCCTGAACATCCTCTTCCGTTTTACAGTATTTAGAACCACCCGGCATCAGTTCATTGGAATGGAACATCATATTTAAAAATGTATGGCCACCGGCAATCATGGCATCGCTGAGCTGAAGCATTTCACGCAGGCCTGCATAAGAAGGGCGCAGCCAATAGACATCGATATCAAGCGTTTTTTTCATAAAACGTCGCAAACCGATATTGGGCAGATCGAAATAATTTTTTTCAAGCAGAACGGGTACCTTTTTGCTGAAACCCACCGTTAAGGGCACTTCCAGAATGCGTGAGGCGCCCGGTTTGCACACATTCTCGTAATCTGGATAATAGGGCTCAATGTTTTCAAGATAACCGAACGAGGGTTCATAGCTTTTTTTACCCCGACGAAACGGCACCACGCTGGTATCCACCGTGTAGCCCAGTTCTTCCAGAACAGGCAGAGTGCTGCCGTCAAATCCATAGCGCCCGGCCCGGTAGGTAACCGGCGCCACGCCCACCGCCCCGGCAATGGTATCCGTCAGGACTTTCATCTTCTCAAATTGTAATTCCCGCGGCAAATTATGGGTAAAGGAACTGACAACGCCGGGTTCTTCCTTGTATGGCGGGTTAACCCAGGGATGCAGATGCGTGCCTATTTCGGCCTGGTATGCATTCAGAAAACGTTTCAGTATAGCGACCGCCTTTTTATCGATGGCCACGGGATAGTCGATCAGATACGTCGGTTTGACACCATGCTTGTTGAACAGGTTTTGCAACGGTTCCAGCCATTGGATATTTTCCACCGTATAATGGGTATGATCCTTGTAATCACTGCCCCATTCCCGTTCTTCTTCCGTATCGATGGTGACTAAAAACCGGATTTCCTTATCCATGGGTTTATTCAATCCTCTTATTTTTTACCTGATGAACTATTTATTTTCAACCCCGATGGCACGGCGGGCGGCGTGGTATCCTGCTGGCCGGATTTGGTGATTTTAAAACGATGATTACCGCTCAGGGTGGTTTCAAAATAGAGCGTACCGGTCTTAATGACCGTCGCCACCCCTTTATAATCCCAGCTTTGCATGACGGGTTCGGTAACTTTGGAAATCACCGTGGCATTGCCCCCCAGGGCATCTTCGATTTCATAAGTAGTATGCGGTTCCAGGCCGGTGATAATATGCCGAACCAACCCGCTGCCGTCCACATTGTAGGTGACCGTATTGTTGTTGATGCCATGTTCCTTGCTAAACAACACCACATAATTGGGGCGACCGGCGTTTTCTCTTTCGATGAATACCCCCTGCATGGTACTCCCCACTTCGATCAGCGATGTGGCCACCATGGAAGAAACATTATTGGCGTCCGCGGTTTGGAAAACATTTAAAAAGCGTTCGTCACTGT
>RFFS01000112.1 GCA_003696775.1 Calditrichota bacterium | reverse complement strand
ATGATAAATTATTATGCAGTATGGTAAAAATCAATATGGTTCCATTGTTTCTACCGGTGTTTACATATATGAGCTAAAGGCAGGTAATAAAAGGTTCTTGAAGAAAATGATTTTAACGAAATAAGAAAACCTGTCATTTATTGAATTTTCTTGTAGGAGTTTTTGAGTAAAGATTTTAATTAAACCCCGGCAGTTTACTGTCGGGGTTTCTATTTGAAGCATTTTTTAATATCGCCACATCTAAGGTGTATGATTGATCTGCTAACACGGTTATCAGGGTGAATCCTGACGTTTTTGTTGATTTGGGCAATATGGAGGTGCTCGGCCACCTTATACCAGGCACGATGGTCACCAGGCTAAGGCGTTGTGTGTTTTTCAAAATCCACATTTTGGATAATGAATGGGCCTTAAAAAAACAGTTTGTTCCAAGTGATGGGCAAACAGGTGACAGGTTCGGTTGGGATGTTGAGCTGAACAGTGAATTTGCAATCATCAGCGCGGACTGGGCCAATGTTGACGGGTTTGTAAATTCCGGCGCCGTATATATTTACTCTGACCATCCGACATCATTAGAGGGTTTATTAAAAAATCCTGACTTTTTTGAATTATTTCAAAACTCCCCCAACCCATTTAATCCGGTAACAAAAATCACGTATAATTTATACTAAAAGAAGTCAGATAGAACTTTCTGTTTTTGATATGGTCGGACGGAAAATTAAAACGTTAGTCAATCAACGTCAGGGCATTGGGCAACATACGGTTTCTTTTGACGCAAGTGGTTTGGCAAGTGGCATATACATTTACAAACTTAAAGCCGGAGCGTTTGAACAAAGACGTAAAATGTTATTGTTGCGTTAACAATGATCCGGCTTTCAAGCCGTTGTCCGGTTACTTTCTTACTTTCCCTCCGGACAGAATAAGATGTTGCAAACGTTCATATATCTCATGAAAATCACGCGCTACAAAATCCGCTTCCTGCAAGGCGTGCGCCGGCAATGTGGTTTGAATGGCCCAGACCGGACACCCGGCCGCGCGGGCCGCCTGAATACCCAGCGGCGCGTTTTCAAGAACCAGACACGCTTCAGGCGGCAGGCCCAGTTTTTCCGCCCCTTTCAAAAACGGTTCGGGATGCGGCTTGCTCCGTCGGACATCATCCAGGGTGACCACGGCATCAAACACGCCGTTCAGATGTTCTACGAGGGTACGCATAACTCTTTCCCGGGAACCGCCGGTCACCACAGCGCGCGGCAGGCCGTGGTCTTTCAACAATTGGATCACCTTATGGAATCCGTCAAAAAAGCGCACCGGATGCCCTTTGTAATGCGCGCGGACACGCCGGCCGATTTCCCGCAATACCGCTTCATCACCCAGATGGAATTTTTCGTTCAGATAGCGGGCGATTTGCGGCACCCCGGCGCCTTCGTATATAAAAAAATCTTCCGGACGCAGGGTATGGCCATACGACGCCAATACCGCGCGCCAGCCTTCATAATGCAGTTGCATGCTGTCCACCGTAACACCGTCAAAATCAAACAATAACCCGCGCATGGTCCTCCCTAAAGTAAAAAAGCCGCCTTCGGAAAGAAGACGGCATTAAAATAAAAGGCAGCTGTATCTTAATCAATCATTTCGAAACGCGCCTGAAAAAAGCGCAGATATTTCGGTTCATACACCATGCGCAGTCCCCTGGCCTTATGGGCGTTTTCATATACGGCCTTGACCGCTTCGGCCACCACGTCCATGTGGGCTTCCGTATAAACACGGCGCGGAATGGTCAGACGGGTCAGTTCCAGTTTGGGGTGGCGATGCTGCCCTGTTTCCGGATCGCGTCCGGCGGAAACAATGCCCCGTTCCATGCTGCGTATGCCGGAATCGAGATAGAGCTCGGCGGCCAGGGTTTGCGCGGGGAAAACTTCCTGATCGAGATGGGGATAAAACTTACGCGCATCCAGAAAAACGGCGTGGCCGCCCACCGGCCGCACGATGGGAATATCCCAGTTGGTCAGTAAGGTGCCGAGATACGCTACCTGCCCTACCCTGGCGCGCACATAGGCATCCTGCAACGATTCCCGAATACCGATGGCCATGGCTTCCATGTCACGTCCGGCCAGGCCCCCGTAGGTATGGAGCCCTTCGTAAATGACCACCATATTGCGCAGCCGGTCAAACAAATCGGCATCATTCACCGCCACCCATCCGCCGATGTTTACCAAATGGTCTTTTTTGCCACTCATCCAGGCGCCGTCGGTGTAACTGCAAAATTCCTTCAATATTTCGGCGATCGGCTTATCGGCATAGCCTTCTTCCCTTTGCTGAATAAAATAGCAGTTTTCCACCATGCGGGTGGCATCGAGATACAGCTTGATACCGTGCCGGTCACACAGTTGGCGCAGGGCTTTGACATTGGCCATGCTCACCGGCTGGCCGCCGGCCATGTTAACGGTGCCGGCCAGGGAAATGTAAGCGATTTTTTCCGCGCCATGTTCACGGATCAGCGCTTCGAGCTTATCGATATCCACATTGCCCTTAAAGGGATGTTCGCTTTCCGTATCATGGGCTTCATCGATGATGACATCCACAAAGGTGCCGCCGGCCATTTCCTGATGCAAACGGGTGGTGGTGAAATACATATTGCCCGGCACCAACTGTCCGGCGCTGATTTCCGCCTTGCTGATCAGGTGTTCGGCGCCGCGCCCCTGGTGGGTGGGCACGAGGTATGAATAGCCATATACCTCGCGCACGGTTTCTTCGAGATGGTAAAAATTGACGCTGCCGGCGTAGGCTTCGTCGCCCAGCATCATGCCGGACCACTGGCGGTCGCTCATGGCGCTGGTGCCGCTGTCGGTCAGCAGATCGATATAGACATCGGCAGATTTCAGCAGGAAGGTGTTGTAGCCCGCTTCACGCAGGGCTTGTTGCCGTTCTTCGCGCGGGATGAGCGCGATGGGTTCCACCATTTTAATTTTCCAGGGTTCGGCCCAACTGCGTCGGTTAAACTGTTCGCCCATGGTTTTGATCGGTTTGCTCATTGTTCCTTCTCCTTTCGCGTATGGACATGTTCTGTAAGAGGTTTGTCCATAAGTTACGAAATAAAACCGGCGCGGGACAGGGAAAAAGCCTTGTTGACGCGGGGCGTGAAAAGGAACGGTTATAAATCCAGCGGGCTTTTGACGGCATAGCCTCCTTTGTAAAGCACGTGGGTATAAATCATGGTTGTTTTTACGTCTTTATGTCCCAGCAACTCCTGCACGGTACGGATATCGTAGTTGTTTTGCAGCAGATGGGTGGCAAAACTGTGTCGGAAGGTATGGGGGCTTACGGGTTTGTTTATGTCGGTTTGTCTGAGAGCACGGCGGACGGCTTTTTGCACCAGACTTTCCGAGAGATGATGGCGACGCGGAGCCGCTATGGGGGCACGCGGGTCTTTGGATAGCGTTCCGGCAGGGAAGAGATACTGCCAGGCGGCCTCTTTAGCGGCATAGGGATATTTCTTTTTCAGAGCATAAGGCAGGTACACTTCACCATGCCCTTCCGCCAGGTCTATTTTATGCCGGGCCAGCACTTTGTTGGTATGCATTTTAAGAGCAGGGATGAGTTTATCCGGCAAGACGGTGATTCTATCTTTGGCCCCTTTGCCATCGCGCACGGTTATCTGTTTGTAATTATAGTCGATATCTTTAATACGCAGCCGCAGGCATTCCATAAGACGCAGCCCGGAGCCGTATAGCAGGCCGCAAATAAGGGAGTACGGATAGGCAAGGCGGCTCAGTACAGCCTCCGTTTCATCTTTTGAAAGAACGACGGGCAGTTTGGGTTGCTTTTTGGCGTGGATAAAATCTTCCACCTGATCGATCTGTTCGTTAAGGATATGTTTATAGAGAAAGAGTATGGCGCTGAGGGCCTGGTTTTGGGTAGAAGGGGCTACCTTTCGTTTGACGGCTCTGGCTAAGAAACGTGCGGGTTTTAAAACGCAAATTTGTCAGCCGAGTACCAAAGTTTGTTAGGTGTAAATATATTCATTTTACCGTGTCAGCCCGCATGTTTTCTTAGCCTTTGTTGGGGCATCGTGCTTTTACTTTCTGTCCACATTGTCACCAGGCTAAGGAGTTAATACCAGAATCTATCTGTTCGCGTCATTTTCTTTTCTGTCGGTAAGTGACACTTTTGAAAATTTCGTGATTTTGTTCAGCCATTGAAAATTTGTCAATAGCCTCTGGGTTGATCTATTAGCTGTTATTCAAATCCTTGAAAATCATTCTAAACTATATTT
>RFFS01000111.1 GCA_003696775.1 Calditrichota bacterium | reverse complement strand
TTTTCCGGCGTAATCAACATCGTACCGCGCACCCGCCAGGACTATACGGCGCGTTTTATCCAAAAAATAGGCTCCTATCGTACCGGCGACTGGAATTTGCAGGGGCATGTGTCACCATTTAATAATGTTTATATCAACGCCGGGCTGAAAAAAGCGGTGGAGAAACGGCGCCTGAACGACGGCAGCGGATTTCTTGAAAACCGGAAAACCGCCTATTCCGGCAGTATTGTTTATGATGTAACTCCCGCGGACAGGTCTGATCATACACAACGTCTGAGCTTGTCATTTAGTGATGGAGCCAACACATATGAAAACAAAGTTTTTGTGGAGTCGATTAAAGATCGTAACCGATTGTGGGCCGCGGCGTTGAACTCCTGGTCGCCGGTTTATCACTATATCGATGCCTATGCTTCGTATCAGAACCTGCGTAACAGTCAGCGGCTTACAGGAAGAAACGGCGCGCTGGACCGCGCCTACGACACGCAAAGGCTCGGTTTCACGTTGCATCATCGCTATCTTTTAAAAAAACTGACCCTGTTGTCGGGTTATCAATTCGAGCACACTACGTTGGATTTGCGGGAAAAACGAGACGGATTGGATCGCTATCCGGACGGGGTGGAGTCGGCGCAGTTGCTTCAACAACGCCACGGCGTGGTCGGGATTGCGCGTTTCCATCCGCCCGTGGGTACGGGCATGATTCAACAATCCCGGGTCGATTTCAGCTATCGTTACGACTGGGTATTCAACCGTCAGGATGCGCTTGATTATCGTCCCGGAGTAAGCGGTGATGGCGATGAGCTGAATCATCTCTGGCAAGCGGGAACGTTAAAATTTTCCACCGCTCTGGACGGACAGTGGCATGCGCTGGGTTTCTCGTTTTACATGAATGCCGGCAGCAATGTGAAATTTCCCACGGTGGCGCATCAAATCAGCAAACCCGCCCCCATCGATCCGGATCACCCCGAAATTACCGCCCGTTTACGACCGGAAAAAAACCGCAGTCTGGAATTGGGCGCCTGGATCAAAAAAGAGATGCCCGCCGGTTTTATTTTGGATGACTGGCAATTGGAATGGGCGCATTTTCGTAATTTTTATGAAAATAAATTCCGCGTCTATTATCTGCCGGAAACGCCGGTGGCTTTTTACGAAAATGTTTCCGACGCCGACATCAGCGGCACCGAACTGGAATGGAAAATGACCTTTCGTGATCGGGTGGCCCATCTTGCGCTTGGTGTAGCCTATTATGATGTCAGCGATCCGGCCGCTTTCCCCTTTAAATCCGGATTGAACGCCACGCTTAAATTTCAATGGTTGCTGGCCGGTGCGCGGATACAGCTCAACGCTTTTTACAAAGGCGAGCGACTGGCCTGGTTGCGTGATATACGTCGCGATCTGATCACCTTAAGTTTACCCGCTTATAAAAATCTGGATGTGCATATCAGCCGCTGGTTTGAATGGCATGCCTGGCGCGTTTTTGCATCCTTCAGCGCCCGCAACCTGCTTAATACAAATACGGTTTTGGAAGGGATCGCCATCAGGGACCGTCGCTTGTATCTCGGTTTTGGCGTGGAGTACTGATGATGCGCATGTTAATTTATCTGTTATGGGCCGGCATCTTGTTCACCTGTACAGAAAACAGCTTGTTTGATGATCCCGTTCAAATCCCGCAAAATCTGACCGTGGAAGGGCAGGTGCGTCTTTCCGACGGAACCACATCCGAAGGGGTATATGTCTATCTGGAAGGCTTTGATATCAGCACCGTAACGGATGCCGATGGCCGTTTTAAACTGGAACTGCCCAACAACCCGCGCAGTCAGCCCGGTGGCGGCATCAGCGGTGCATATTATATCTGGTATTATTGCGATGATTACCGACCGGCCCGGTCTTTGACCATTGTTAATGAAGGGCAGTTTCAATACGGAAAGGCGGATGTGGATGCCGACGGCCGAATTATCTCCACCGTAACGTTATCCCGCCTGCTGGAAGTGCGTGCCTATATCCAACCCGGAACAATCAGCCTGTCCGCCGGGGAACCTGTGGATGTTACCCTCACCGTGCGTAACCTGGTGGATTCGGTTCAATTGAACGCTTATCTCGGCAAACGCTATGAACCCGGCGCTTTCTTTATCCGTTCGCAGCAGGGAACCTATCGGGCCATGCGCCTGGATCGGGCCAAAAACACCCTGCTTACCCTGGACAGCATGGAAATTTGGAATCTTACCGTTCCTCCCGATTCACTTGCGTTTGAACCCGGCACTTATACCCTGATTCCTTATGTTAAAGTACGTCATGATCTGCCTCAAGAATTGATGGATCGGTTTGGACGTAATGCGGCCAATTTTACGGAAGAATTTTTGAATATACCCAGCCGTATCGGGCGGGCTGGGTTTAAGGTAACACCTTAAGAAAAAAGCCCCGATAAGGGGCCGGATATTAACGTAATTTTCTTAATTTCTCAAAAAGATCGCGTTCTTTTTTAGTCATTTTTTTAGGTAGCTCCGCCATAAGCCGGGCATACAGGTTGCCGTAATGTCCGGGACGTGTATAAACCGGCATGCCCAGATTCTTAAGGCGCAGGGTTTTGCCGTTGGGCGTTTCAGCGGGAATATCGATCTTAATTTTTCCCTTTAGTGTATTTATTTCCGCCTTACCTCCCAGTATCATGGTGTATAAATCCACCGGCACATCCATATATAAGTCGTTATTTTCCCGGCGGATTTTATGATGGGGCTTAACGTGAACCGTAATGATGAGATCGCCGCCGTTATGGCCTTTGCCTTTAAGTTTCAGCTTTTGGCCGTCTTTAATGCCGGGTTTGATATTCAGCCGGATGGTCTGACCGTCCAGTAAAAATTCCGGGGAAGCGCCATTATAGGCATCTTCCAGTGAAATTTCGATTTCGGCATGCACATCACTGCCGCGCGAGGGTCTTCTGTGGGTGCCGCCGGTGTGTCCCGTCCGCGCAAAACCTCCGCCGAACAGTGTTTCAAAAAAATCGCTGAAACCACCGCTGCCGCCTGTCGCGCCCCCGCCCATGCCACCGAAAATATCGCCAAGGTCGTCATAGCCGCCCTGATAGGTATATTGACGGGATCCTTGTCGCTGGCCCTGCCGGGCGTATTTACTCCAATCGAAACCGCCCTGTTGACCGGCATCTTTATAATGTTGCCAGTCCTTGCCAAAACGGTCATACAGTTTGCGCTTCTCCGGATCGCTTAGCACTTCCTTGGCTTCGTTGATATCTTTAAATTTTTCCTCCGCCGCTTTATCACCACTGGTTTTATCCGGATGATATTTTGTGGCCAGTTTTCGATATGCTTTTTTTATTTCATCGGCTGTGGCGTTTTTACTCACACCGAGAATTTTATAATAATCTTTGTATTCCATATGTTCATTCACCTCCGTTTACAAATATCTGCCCGTGTTATATCGGGGCAATATTTTGCTATCAGTTTGGATTCGGCCCTGTCATGTCGGTTACAGTGTGTCAACTTTTCAATATGCTCGTCCGTAAAGCCAAAAAGATGTATCATTTTGTCTTATTTAACAAAGCGAACATATATGTACAAATGTTATGCCAGTCATCCTGTCGGCGATTGTTATCCTGATATGGTTTCAGTGGATTTTCCCAATGATATGACATATAACACATGTTTATATGGTTATTAATAATATTAATTTGTTTTATAGTAAGATGCGTGCCATATTCCCATCATCAAAAAAACATCTGTTCACAATGCCGGTTTTAAGTCGGCCGTTTTTTGATTTTTCAATCTTTCCATTAAAAAAAGGAGGCGCATCATGTCTCAGGAATCAAAATGTCCGGTATCGCATGGTACCTATAAGCACACCACCTGGCGGGGTAATCATATCCGGGAGTGGTGGCCGCATCAGCTTAATCTTAAAATCCTGACTCAAAATCCACCTTCACTTAAGCCGGTGGATGAATCGTTTAATTATGCGGAAGCATTTGCGCGGTTGGATTATCAGGCGTTAAAAGATGATTTGAAACATCTGATGCGCGATTCGAAAGAGTGGTGGCCGGCCGATTACGGGCATTATGGCCCTCTGTTTATTCGCATGGCCTGGCACAGTGCCGGCACCTATCGTGTTTTTGACGGACGGGGCGGGGGTGCCACGGGTAATCAGCGATTTGCACCGGTAAACAGTTGGCCGGATAATGTCAGTTTGGATAAGGCACGCCGTTTATTATGGCCGATAAAGAAAAAATACGGTGATAAAATATCCTGGGCCGATCTGATCATTCTTGCCGGAAATGTGGCTTTGGAAGAGATGGGCTTTAAAACATACGGATTCGGCGCCGGACGTGTGGATATATGGGAGCCGGAAGAAGATGTTTATTGGGGCCCGGAATCGGAGTGGCTGGCCGATGCGCGCCATAAAGGTGACCGGCAGTTGGAGCGTCCGCTGGCTGCGGTGCAAATGGGACTGATTTATGTAAATCCCGAAGGCCCCAACGGTGAACCCAATGTTTTGGCCGCCGCGAAGGATATCCGGGAAAGTTTTAAGCGCATGGGGATGGACGACGAGGAAACCGTGGCGTTAATTGCCGGTGGCCATACCTTTGGGAAAACCCACGGCGCCGCCGATCCTGCCCAATATGTGGGGCCCGAGCCGGAAGCCGCCTCTATGGAGGAACAAGGTCTGGGCTGGAAAAACAGCTTTGGCACGGGCAAGGGCGCCGATACCATCACAAGTGGCCTGGAAGGAGCCTGGACCCATACGCCGACCCAATGGGATAACAGTTTTTTGGAAATTCTTTTTCGCTATGACTGGAATCTGGAAAAAAGTCCCGCCGGCGCCTGGCAATGGACGCCCACGGACCCGGCTACAGCGGATATGGTGCCCGATGCGCATGATCCGGAAAAGCGCCATAAACCGATTATGTTAACAACCGACCTGGCCTTGCGCATGGACCCGGTTTATGAGCCGATTGCCCGTCGCTTTTTGAACGATCCCGCCGCATTTGAAGACGCCTTCGCACGGGCCTGGTTTAAACTTACACACCGAGACATGGGACCCAGGCAACGCTATCTTGGTCCGGAAGTCCCCGGAGAAGCTTTAATCTGGCAGGATCCATTACCCTCTGTTGATTATGAAAGGGTGGATGACACGGACGTGGACAAACTAAAAGAGGCGATCCGCCGCGCCGGGATTTCGAATCGGGACCTGGTCTATACCGCCTGGTCATCGGCGTCTACATTTCGTGGTTCCGATAAACGGGGTGGGGCCAATGGTGCCCGTCTGCGGCTTGATCCGCAAAAGAATTGGGAAGTGAACGAACCTGCCCGATTACAGACTGTATTGGATAAGCTTACATCGGTTCAATCCACATTTAATGCTTCCCAAAAAGGTGCGAAACGTGTTTCTCTTGCTGATTGCATTGTGTTGGGCGGTTGCGTGGCCATAGAAGATGCTGCCCGGAATGCCGGATTTAATGTTACGGTTCCGTTTTCTCCCGGTCGTGTGGACGCCACCGATGCACATACCGATCCAGAATCGTTTTCTTATCTGGAGCCACTGGCCGATGGTTTCCGAAATTATATCAAAGCCGATTGTGACATTCCTGCCGAGCATTTGCTAATCGACCGGGCTCAGTTGATGACCTTAACGGTTCCCGAATGTACGGTTCTCATTGGCGGGATGCGCGTCCTTGGCGCCAATTTCGGTGATTTGTCTCATGGTATTTTGACCGATACGCCCGGACATTTAAATAACGCCTTTTTTGTCAATTTACTGGATATGGACACGGAATGGCAGCCCGTGGATGACAAACGTGTTCTGTTTACGGGTCGGGATCGAAAGACCGGTAAAAACAGGTGGAGCGCGACCCGTGTTGACTTGATTTTCGGGTCAAATTCACAATTACGGGCACAGGCGGAATATTACGCCCAGGATGATAAAAACGAAACGTTTGTCCGGGATTTTATCGCTGCCTGGGACAAAGTTATGAATCTGGATCGCTTTGATCTTGCCTGGTCATAAAAATGTATAGGTAAATCAGAACGTACCCCATGTGATACACATGGGGTTTTTTTTATCCGGTTACAACACACACATAAAGCCGCATATCCGGCATGCAACAGGAGACGTTGGTAAAAATCGGATAAATATAAAATGTAAAAATATTTGTAATTATTTCCCTTTTTCCTAATATGGGGCGGAATATCTCTTTGGAAAGAATACGGAGAACCAATGCTCTATTGTAATGTCAGTGCCGCCAATATATACAGGGAGCCGACTTTTCATAGCGAAGTGGATACGCAGGCGGTCTTGTGGGAAGCGCTCGTGGAAATGGACAGACGAAATGATTTTATTCGTGTCCGTTGTGAAGATGGTTATGAAGGCTGGATCAACCGGCATCAGGTGGCCTGTCATGATGAACCGCGAGAAAATTTATTGCCCGTCACACTGATAAACGGTGTTATATGGCGGGATACCCGACATACGGATCCTTTGTCGGATGTGGCGGCCGGCGGTTATTTGCTGGTATTGGAGTCCGGCACCACAGGTCTGCGCGTGGAGCTACCCGACGGTCGAATTGGCTGGGTAGATGCCGGGGCTTGCGCACCCCAAGGCGCCTTTGATCGTTCCAATCTAAAAAAAATAGTTAGAAAACATATGGGGCTGCCCTATCGTTGGGGGGGCAAAAGCGGCAAGGGGGTGGATTGCTCCGGTCTGGTGCAATTAAGCCATAAATTATTGGGGGTAAGCCTGCGGCGTGACGCCTGGATGCAATTTGAAGACGCCCGTCCGGTTTCCAATGAATTTCAGGGAGGAAAAACCGGTGATTTGCTGTTTTTTGCCGAGTCGGGCAGCCGGATAACACATGTTGCCATCCGCCTGGAGGAAAGTTATTTTATCCACGCCCGTGGCATGGTGCGCATCAACAGCAGTCACGCCGCGGATGCCTTGTTCGACCAGGAGTTGTCCGATACGTTTGTGGAGGTACGCAGCTTCTTTTAAATAAGGAGTGTCGGAATGCTACAACAAAGCGTTTTGGTATTAAATCAGAATTATGAACCCCTGTCCATTTGTTCCGCTCAAAAAGCGGTGGTCTTGTTGTATCTGGACAAGGCCCGCATAGTGGAACGGTATGAAACGGAAATACACTCCGCCCGCCAGGCCATGCCCTATCCATCGGTCATTCGCCTCAATCGTTATATCCGTAAACCTTACCAGGCAGTTTCCCTGAATCGTAAAAATATCGTTAAACGTGATCGCAATCGTTGTCAATACTGCGGAAAAAACCACCAACCGATGACCATCGATCATATTGTTCCCAAGGCAATGGGCGGTAAAGACACCTGGGAAAATCTGGTTTGTGCCTGTGCCCGTTGCAATCACAAAAAAGGCAATCGCACACCGGAACAGGCCGGCATGGTTTTGTTAAGAAAACCATCGCGCCCCACGCATCTGTTTTATCTACAATACCTGGCCAACGGTCATCCCCACCCCACCTGGCAGGATTATTTGTTTCTTGATTGATGGCCGCGCGTTGCCCGTCATGAGTGGAATTATGTAAATTATGATTTTGAATCATACGGGATGCCATGCGCTTTACCTTTTTTGAACCCGGCCGGACGGAAGGCCTTTTGTTTACCAACCCCATGCATATCCTGGAAGTAAAGGAGACGCGTGACGTGCTTCCCGCGTTGCAACAGGCAGAAGAATTTATACATCAGGGTTACTGGCTGGCCGGTTATATAGCCTATGAGGCCGCGCCGGGCCTGGATAACGCCTTGACCACCCATCCGGGGATGCCGGATTTCCCTTTGATGGCATGGGGCGTGTATCCGGCGCCGCAACGGGTTACAATGGATATACTTCCTACACCGCAACCGCCGGAAAATAGTTGGCGGCCTTTATTAAACGCGCAAGCCTATCAGGATGCATGGCGCCGTATTCGTTCCCATTTGCATAACGGCGAAACCTATCAGGTGAATTTTACTTTTCCCATGGAAGCGGTTTTAAAAGAAGAGCCTGAAAAAATGTTCCGCAGGCTGCGATACATGCAGCCCGACAGTTATGCTGCCTTTTTGGAGTTCGATCCCTGGCGCATCGTTTCCGTCTCACCTGAGTTGTTTTTTCGTCTGGATGGCACGCGGATAACCGTCCGGCCGATGAAAGGCACGGCGCGGCGCGGTCTATCCATGGAAGAAGACATGGGCCATGCCCGGCACCTGTTGCAATCGGAAAAAGAACGCGCGGAAAATGTTATGATCGTGGATATGATGCGCAATGATTTATCCCGGATTTGTACAGCAGGCAGTGTGCGCACCACCCGTTTGTTCCGGCGCGAACGGCACCCCACGGTGTGGCAGATGATTAGTGAAGTGCGCGGAGAGACCCAAGCCGGTTTAAGGGAAATCATGCGCGCGATGTTCCCGTGCGCCTCCGTTACAGGTGCGCCCAAGGCCGCCACCATGTCCATCATTCAGGAACTGGAACCCCATCCGCGAGGGATTTATACAGGCAGCATTGGCTATTTTGCTCCGGATCGCACAGCCTGTTTTAACGTGGCTATCCGCACGGTGCTGATGAACCGAGACGAGGGGCGCATGCGCTATGGTGTGGGCAGCGGTGTAACATGGGACAGCCGGGGCGACGCCGAATACGATGAATGTTTGCTTAAAGCCCGTGTGCTTACACGCAACCGGCCGGACTTTCGCCTTTTGGAAACCATTTTGTATGAACCCGAAAAGGGCTGTTTTTTATTGGAAGGACATCTGAAACGCATCAAAGCTTCGGCCCGTTATTTCGGGATCCCCTGGCATGAAGAGACGCTCCGGCGCCAAATCGAAGAAGCCGTGGGGCGGCTATCCTCTCCGGCGGGTGCCTGGCGCCTGCGGCTATGGTTGGATTCCAGGGGACAAACGGAAATCGAAGCCATGCCTTTCAATGATGATCCGAAACCGGTGCGGCTCAGTTTGGCGACCGAACCCATTGCACCGCAACAGATTTGGCATTATCATAAAACCGATCAACGGGAGATTTACACGCGTCACAAACAAGGTGTTCCATCGGAAGCCGATGATGTGCTTTTATGGAACCCGCGCCGGGAAATTACCGAGACAACCATAGCCAACATACTCTTTCAATGGCGCGGAAAGCGTTATACACCACCCATTTCCTGCGGCGTCCTGCCGGGTGTGTATCGCGCGCATCTGCTCCGGAAAGGGGTGACAGCCGAAAAAATTTTAACCCTGGATATGCTTGATGAAATCGAGGGAATGTGGCTGATTAACGCGCTGAGGAAAGAACGTCCGGTGCATCATATTACCTCCGGAAAACGAAAATGGAGTTTACATGAAGGTATTTAGCATACAATTTTTATCAGCTTTTGTTTTATGGGCCGGTGTTGTGATAGCCGGCGATTTGAATCAATTGCCCGTCATCAGTAAAAAGGAATGGGGCGGAGCACCCGTCGCTTCCGATGCGGACACAGCTTCCTATCATCAGACACCAGGCTATATCACCGTTCATCACGGGGGCGTTTTTTTCGCCCCGGATAAAGACCCTGTGGCCTATCTGAAACATTTACAAACCTTTAGCACCGACGAAAAAGGCTGGATGGATATACCGTATCATTTTTTAATCGATCCCGCCGGTAAAATATATGCCGCCCGCCCCTTGCGATTTGCCGGCGATACCAACACGGAATACGACCCGCACGGTCACGCTTTGATCTGCATGATTGGGAACTATGAAGTGCAAAAAGTGCATCCGGCTCAGCTTACCGCGCTTATTGATCTGATCCTGGCGTTGATGCACGATTATCATATCGGCCCCGAAAAAGTGGCCACGCATCGGGATTATTCCCGTATGACGGTCTGTCCGGGTAAGGACCTTTATCGTTATTTCCAGGATGGCTGGATATATGATATGCTGAAAAGCCGTTCACATTGGAAAAAGGCGCATCCCGATTCCGTAAATTGATGGCCTGGTTTAAAAAACGGGTCTAAACCCGGCAAGCCACCGATACATTTGGGTAACACTCCTTACTAAGGGGCTTCCGTAACAAACGGATTGTACAAATGGATCATCCAAATTTATATACAGTAATGGATGCAATCATGTTGTTCTGTCTGCGGAATATTCTTCGTGGAAAAATAATCCTAAACATTCCTGTTCTTATTTTAACAGAGTCTTAACCGCCTGCCAGGCACCGGTTTTATACGCCGCACCCATCATCCACAAGCTGAACAGAAGGCCGGAAAGCCAATCCGGAAAGGGGAGGGGTAAAAACTGAACAAGCAACGGAGGCACGAACGCCCCAAGCAAGCGCGCCCAGGGTTGGCCTCCAAACGATATCTTAAAGGTACGCTGCGACCAGATAAAGGTGAGCATGCTCAGCAGGCTCATGCTGATAAAGGTGCTCCACGCGGCGCTGATGACACCGTAAACCGGAATCCATAGCATATTCAAAACGATATTGACGAGCAGGGCGGTCAGAGCGGCAAAGGAAAAACGATGGCTTTTCAGGTTGATAAACAACCCGGCGCCGAGAAAATCGGACAAACTGTATGCCACATATCCCCATATCACCCAGGGAATGATGGAAACCGCCATACGATAGGTATCCGGCAGGAAATAGGGTAAAAAATAACGCGCCCCCACAGTCAGACCAATGGCCACCGGCAGCACAACCCGAAGGTAATTAAAAAGCGTGCGCGGTATGAGTTGCCGGGCCTCGTCCCGTTTTACTGAAAAGAGATGGGGAAACCAGACCAGGGCAAAAGCTGTGTTGATGTATTGAATGGCCGATCCCAGTTTATAAGCCATGCCGTACACCGCCACCGATTGAAAATCTTTTAAAAATTTGATGATCAACTGATCGATCTGAAACAAGGCATTCATGGCAAGGGATGTGAGTAAAAAAGGCGCGCCGTAATTCAAAAGTTTTTTCAGCCACTTAAAGGAAATCGGGCCGACAAGCCGTCCGGGTTTCAGCCGCGCCATGGGTAAAAAATATACGACGGAACCGGAAAGCAGGGCCAGGGCCGCGCCTTCAATACCGTCCCGGGTCACTTTAATTAAATACCAGCTTAAGATCAGCTTTATGCTGTTTTTCCCTAATAAGGCCAAAGCATATAAGCCGTTGCGTTTTTCCACATGGTACATCATGGTAACCGGCAAATTCAGAGCCTCGAGGAACGCCACGAGCAATATCAGGCGGTAAAACGCCTGCCATTGGATATCATCCATGAAAAGCAGGGTCAACGGCTTAAGAAACAGGAGATGAAAGGCAAACAGAATAGCGGCCCAGAGCAGGGTGAACAGCATCGCCGTGCGAAATATCCGGCCCTTATCTTCATCATTGGCGGATGGATAAAAACGCGTAATCGATTCGTTCATGCCGAAGACGGCGAAAATCACGAAAAAGTTCAGGTAAACATAGCCCACATTCAACACGCCGTAATGGGAGGGCATAAGATATTCCACATAAATGGGAATCAGCGCCAGATTAAGCAATTGTCCGGTTATTTTGATTATCAGGTTCAGGGAACCGCGCTGGAAGAGATCTTTTTGCGACATGGGCATAGAGTACGCAGAGCGCTGTTTTTAATCAATCCAATTTTTGTAGAATTTGCGCGCTGATCCGCGCGGGATTATGACGTTCCGCCACCCATGACGGTCCGCTCCCGCCGGATGCCGTCAGGGCCGGGCGGTCGTTGAGCCATTTTTCCAGATCGGCTTCCAATGTGGCGCCATGGATATTTAAAAAAGGATGGGGTTGTAAAAAGGCGTCGAAATCGGGCTTAAGTTCCACGGCGACGGGAATGCCCATGGCCAGCGCTTCCAGGCTGTTTACACCGTAGCCCAGCTCACCGATCTGATCGATGAACAGGTCACAGCCGGCTTTAAGACGCATGGCTTCCTCAAAAGGGCGGTTTTCTATCAGTACTATTTCTATGGGATATTTGCGTGCCAGATGCTTCAAGGCGGCGATGATGCGTTCGCTGCCCTTGGCGGCACGGTTGGTCGGGGCGTGACCGATACGCAGCTGGTTTCCCCTGACAGGTAAACGTTGGATGTTTTCCGGCGGCCGGTAGGGGAAATATAAAAAGGTGAGACCGGCATCCAGCAGGGTATGGTCAAATTCAAACGTAAACCGTGCCTGACCGCTGCCGTCATCAATGACCGGGATACGGCCGCGGGTTCGGAAGTCGCTGCCGTAATAGATGCAGGCGGTTTTTTTTCCCGCATCGCGAAAACGTTGCACAAAATGGCCGTTGCGTAAAAAACCGGCGCCGCCGTCTAAAATCAACACATCGTAGTTAAGCCAGTCTATGCGTTTAAGAAAATCCTTTACTTTGGGACGCCACAGGGCATCCCGCATGTTGAAAAACAACTTTTGGGGCAGACCCCGCGCTTCCCAGATTCGCGCCTGATCGCGTCGTTGGTTGTCAATTTTCTGATGATCGGCATAAAGGGCATTGCGCAGACGGACAACAGGGGAGGTGCCCACAAAGGGTAAGGATAATTTATAATCGTATTGCCCGTAGGCTTTAATGCCCTCGGTCAGGACAATTAAAGTGCTGTCATGACCGGCGCGGCGTTCTTCCCTGACCAGGGTGCCAGGTATGCGGGAGTAGTCTTCTATGGCAAAATGCAGGATTTTCATCTTATAATAAAATTTCAAAAGTATCGCGGAATAAGCCGCGGGCGCCGAAACTTTCCTTGAATTTGCCCAGTCCCCAGTTTGGCGCCATGTTCACGGTAAAAATCCCGAAATCATAAAAACGGTAACCGTTTTCCACCGCCCATTGAAAAATATGGTAAAACAGATTGTTCACCGACCGGTATTGTTGATACCGCTTGTCATCGGCGATGTAAAAGGCCAGAACGGTTTGTTCGTTGCAAATGAAATTGACCACGCCGGCTATCATGCGTCCGTCGAGATAGGCGCCCCACAAATGAATTTTTTCGGGAAACAGACGCGCCAGTTTTTTTAACTCCGGCAGGGTGTGGGTGGGGGAAACGTTATGCCGCATTTTAAGATTGTGTTGTAATATGTCATAATAAGCGTCGTATTCGTCGGACCGGCGGATTTCGATGCCGCTTTTAAGGGATTTGCGCGTGGCGGTCCGGGCTTCCGGTTTAAAAGCGCTGAAAATTTCCGCGGTGGAAGAGGGCAACTGCAAAACACTGCTGATTTCCCTTTTGAGATAACGGAAGCCGTTGCGCGTTAAGGCGAAGTCGATATAATTGGAATAACGGCGCATATAAACCAAAGGCGGCAGGGTAATCCAGATTTTGTTAAATCCGGCATCCCGGGCGTGACCCGTTAAGGCTTCCACCAGTTGGAAGGCGTCCCGTATGCCCATGTCGCGATACACAAAACCGCCATAGGAAGAGCCTCGATGGGAAATTAAGGTGCGTTCCTTGTCCAGTTGAACATCCGTTGCCGGGAATAGGGCGCTGATTTTATTGCCCCGGCGGAAAATCAGACTGTGGTCTTTAAAGCGTCCGTGGGGATGATAGCTTAAAAAACGACGTGTATGGAACATGGTGCCGTTATCGGCATTGGCTACATAGTGATCCCATTCGGCAGCAAAGTCTTCGGTAAATTTTTCGATGTTCAACGGCATGATCTTTATTAAATATCCACAGGTTTTATAAAGCGTTATTGGAATGATTTATTTAATTTAACGGTTTCGGATGCAAGGCGAAAGTATAAAAAAAACCGCTCCCGGGGGAGCGGTCGGTGTTTGTTTACCGGTTACGCATCAATGTGGCGATAATCGCTTTTTGCACATGCATGCGGTTTTCGGCTTCGTCAAAAACGATGGATTGCGGCCCGTCAATCACTTCATCGGTGATCTCATCGCCACGGTGCGCGGGCAGGCAATGCATCACCAGAGCATCTTTGTCGGCGTGGGCCATCAGGGCGCTGTTTACCTGGTAAGGCATGAATATTTTACGGCGTTCGGCCGCTTCTTCTTCCTGGCCCATGCTGGCCCATACGTCGGTGTAAATCACATCGGCACCTTTAACGGCTTCCACCGGTTCCGGTGTAATTTCTATGTTGGAAATCCCCTGAGCGCGGGCATAATCCAGAGTGGACGGGTCCGGTTCATATCCCGAAGGCGAGCAGATGACCAGATGCAGCGGTAGTTTAGCCGCCAGGTTAATCCAACTGTTGGCAATATTGTTCCCATCACCGATATAGGTGATTTTTAAATCCGTATGGCGGCCTTTGTGCTCCTTCACCGTGTAAATATCTGCCATGATCTGGCAAGGGTGGTTATAATCCGTCAATCCGTTTATAACGGGAACGGTGGCGTATTCGGCCAGTTCTTCCATGTGGCTGTGAGCAAAAAGACGCGCCATGATTACATCGTTATAACGGGAAATAACCCGGGCAATGTCCTTCACGGCTTCCCGTTTACCAATGCCGATATCATTGGGCGAGAGATAGAGCGCATAACCACCCAGTTGATACATGCCGGTTTCGAAGGAAACCCGTGTCCGCGCCGACGGCTTGGCAAAAATCATGGCCATGGTGCGGCCCGGTAAGATATGATGCGTTTCGCCTTTTTTAACCTTGGCTTTAAGCTCGCCGGTTAATTCAAAAATGGCTTCAATTTCATCGCGGCTGTAATCGGCGATGGAGATAAAATCTTTTTTCACTTGACCTCCTGTTTTCTACATGGTAAAAGCAGGGAATTTACACAGAGGGGCTTTGTCTTGCAATGGTATGGACTTAAAACATGCCCCGGAAATTATCGGGTGTTTTTGGGAGGCCGGTCCATTGATTGACTTACAATCATCAAAACTGTGGTTGCATTCCCGCGTCCGTAATTGAAATGGCATGGTTCCGAATGCTGCTTCGCCATGCCTTTGGATATTGAATGATCGGGGTTGTATAAGCAGGTCAAACCGACTTTAAGATGGCATTGTATTATGAACGGTAAATGCCTTAATTTACAATTCACTCAAATAGTCCTGATATAAATGGAGGTTTTGCCCGTGTATCGCTATATCGTTTTATTGGGGATTTTGTTTTCCGCTGTACTGGCCGGAAATAAAAAGAGTCTCTCTCTGGAAACCATCTTCCATTCCGATGCTTTCAGTCTGAATTATATACACAGTATTCAGTGGTTGCCCGATGGTAGCGGCCTGACCTATATAAAAGGTGGTCGGGGGAAACATACTTCTGATATATATTTGTACGATCTGAAAACAAAACAGGAAAATTTATTGCTAAAGGGCATAGAGCTAAAAAAGACGCCTAAAGCCGAACCTTTGCGTTTCAGCGCCTATCAATGGATGGAAGACGGACGTCAAATATTGTTTAAGGCCAATGAGAAAAAAATTTGGCGACACAGTACCCAGGCACAGTATTTCATATATGATATGAAAACAAGCACATTTTCATCGCTTATAAAAGGCGACCCCTATGTTTCCAACGCCAAAATTGCGCCGGATAAAAAACATGTGGGTTATGTTAAGGAAAACAACCTCTATGTTTATAACACTCAAACCGGTCAAACCCGGGCGCTTACATCCGATGGCACCCGTGATATCATCAATGGACAATTTGACTGGGTGTATGAGGAAGAGTTTGCCATATCAGACGGCTGGCGCTGGTCGCCCGATGGCAGGCATATTGCTTTTTGGCGCCTGGACGCGACACCGGAACCCACTTTTAGCTGGGTGGATTTTGAGCCCCTGAACGGTAAAGTGGAAACCATCCGATATCCAAAAGCCGGGCAGGCCAATGCCCTGGTGCAAATCGGTGTATTGAATATAGAAAACGGTACTCTCCAATGGATGGATTTGGGGAGCAACACGGATATTTATATTCCCCGCATGCGCTGGATGAATGATTCAACATTGCTGATCCAGCGACTGAATCGCCTGCAAAACCACCTGGAGCTGCTTCGCGCGGACACGCGAACCGGGCAAACACATGTTTTAATAGAAGAAAACGATCCGGCCTGGGTGGATGTGCATGACAATTTCTTTTTTACGGATGAATCGCATTTTATCTGGAGCAGCGAACGTTCGGGATTTAATCATATTTATCTGGTGGATGCGCGCAACGGCGCGTTGAAACAACTGACCCGCGGCGCCTGGGAAGTGGAAAAGGTGTATGGCTTTGACGACAGCTACATCTATTTCAGCGCCAATAAAGAAAAAAGCATCAACTGGAATATCTATCGTGTGCACCGCAAAACCGGACGTGTGGAAATCATCGGGGAAGAAGAAGGCCGCCACCGGGCCCGTTTTTCTCCTGATTTTAAATATTTTGTGGATCAATGGTCCAATGCGGGCACGCCGCCGCAAAGCTTTCTTAAAACAAGTCGCGGACTTAAAAAAGCGGTGTTGGTTGAAAATCCCATTGATTTAAAGAGCTATGGTTTTATCGCTCCGGAATTTGGCACCATGACAACAAGTGACGGCATTGTACTGAACACGCGCACCTTTTGGCCCGCCGGGTTTGATAAACATAAAAAATATCCCGTTGTGATGTATGGATACGGAGGGCCCGGTTCGCAAATTGTGGTCAATCAATGGGGACGCAGCCGTGAATTGTGGTTCTCCTGGCTGGCGCAACAGGGCTACATTGTTTTTACGCTGGATAACCGGGGCACCGGTGCCCGCGGCAAGGCTTTTAAAAATCTGGCCTATGGCGATATTTCCAAATATGCCGTGGCCGATCATATCGAGGGCGCTCGTTATCTCGCTAGCAAACCATGGGTGGATAAGGAGCGCATCGCCATTTGGGGCTGGAGCGGAGGCGGTTATCTAACCCTTAATCTGATGTTCCGGGCGGCGGATTATTTTAAGGTGGGTATGGCTGTCGCGCCGGTTTCCGATTTTCGATTGTACGATACCATCTGGACGGAACGCTACATGGGCCTGCCGCGGGACAATAAAGCGGGGTACGACGCGGCCAACAGTCTTAACTATTGCCAAAACCTAAAAGGTAAATTATTGATCGTGCATGGCACCGCCGATGACAATGTGCATATTCAGAATACCATGCAACTGGTTAAAAAATTGCAACAGGTGCCGCTGCAATTCGACCTGATGGTCTATCCCGGTTTAAACCATGCCCTGTACGGCGGCAACAGTTACTGGCATCTGTTTACTATGATGAGCCGGTATCTGAAAGAAAATCTGTAAGAAAACCGGTTTACGCAGATGCATGCCGGGGTATAAGGATAAATAAATCCTGATTTGTCTTAAAATTGTTCATTTTTATATAGATTTCTTGCGCGTTTCTTATTAAATTAGCTTATGTTGCAATAAGTTAATTATATATAACAAATGTAAGAGTCCTATGAGAATGAAGACATTAAATGACCTGAAGCCGGGAGAGAAGGCCACCATATGCGGTTTTGCCGATCGTGACGCGGATATGGCGTATCTGATGGAACTGGGTATGATGGAAGGGACAACGGTTACCTTTGTTAAAAGCGCGCCGCTGGGTGATCCCATAGAAATCGATGTGCGTGGTTATCATCTCTCCTTAAGGCGTTCCCGCGCCCGCGCCATACAGGTTGCCGGTTAGTGGCATGAATCCGACAGCCTCCACGGCAACCCACTCGCTTTCTGTAGCCCTTGTAGGCAACCCCAATACCGGAAAAACCTCCGTTTTTAACAGCCTGACCGGTCTGCATCAAAAAGTGGGCAATTATCCCGGAGTTACGGTGGAAAAGAAAACCGGTTTATTCACCGACGGAGACACTACTGTCAATATTATTGATTTGCCGGGATTATACAGCTTACTCCCCAAATCCCTTGATGATAAAATAGCCTGCGATATACTAACCGACAGCCAAGCCCTGGAAACGGCTGTTGATTTGATTGTCTTAGTGGCCGATGCCTCCAACCTCAACCGAAATTTGTATTTACTTACCCAGATACTGGATATCGGCAAACCGGTTATCCTGGCTCTGAACATGATGGATATGGCCGTCAAAAACGGATTGTCCGTTGACGTGGCCTGTCTCGAAGCTGCCCTGGGGATTCCTGTTGTGCCTCTGGTAGCTAAAAAGGAGAAAGGGATCGATGACTTAAAGCGTGCTATTACGGTTCTGGCCGGGCAACCCGCCCTCAACCATTCTCATCATATCGATGTTCCCGAAGCATTTACCCAAAGCTTAAAACCCTTGTGCGATTATTTAACGGAACATACAGACTATACACAAAGCTATTGCCGTTCTTTAACCCTAAGACTGGTATCCAGCGATGACGCTCTGAAATATTATGCGCGTGATTGGCAACAACGTGTTGATGTGCAACAGGTTAAACAGCATGTTCATCATATCCGTAAAGAACTGGAAGAGAAAGAGATAAACTGGCACATGGCCGAGGCGCGTTTACGCTACCAATGGATTGACCGCATACTAAAAAGCTGCGTAAGCCGGACGGGTGAATTAAAGGCCGGTATCGGGGCGCATCTCGACAAAATATTAACCCACCCCGTGGCCGGGCCGGTCATATTTGTGACCATTTTCGCCGGTATATTCCAAACCATCTTTGCTTTTGCGGAAATCCCCATGGGCTGGATTGAATCCGGGATGAATATGATCGGCGTATGGGCTGCATCCCATATTGCCCCCGGTTTACTGCAAAGTCTGATCGTGGATGGTGTGATCGCCGGCGTGGGATCGGTTCTGGTTTTTCTGCCGCAAATATTGTTTTTATTTTTCTTTCTGGGCATCCTGGAAGATACCGGTTACATGGCCCGGGTAGCCTTTATGATGGATCGGGTGATGCGTGGCGCCGGCCTGTCGGGCCGTAGCGTGATCCCCCTGCTGTCTTCTTTTGCCTGTGCCATTCCGGGCATCATGTCCACGCGTACCATCCATGACTGGAAAGAACGGCTGATAACCATTTTGATCGCTCCGTTTATGAGTTGCAGCGCCCGGTTGCCGGTGTATATCCTGATCATAGGCGCTTTTATCCCCACGGGTACGGTCATGGGGATCATATCATATAGCGCGCTTACGATGTTAACACTTTATCTTTTGGGGATTTTGGCAGCCGCTTTGTCGGCCATATTATTTAAGAAGTGGATAAAAATGCCCGGCGGAAAATCCTCCTTTGTTATGGAATTGCCGCCATACCGCCGTCCGTCCATTAAATGGACAATGCTACAAATGTATGAACGGGCGCGTATTTTTGTGAGTGACGCCGGGCGGATTATCCTGGCCATAACCATTGTATTATGGTTTTTGGCTTCGTTTCCGCGTACGGAACAGATAAGCCCCTCGCAAGGCACGCCCATCGAACAAAGCTATGCCGGTCAGTTTGGCAAATTGATTGAGCCGTTAATCAAGCCTCTGGGTTTTGATTGGAAGATCGGTATCGGGTTAATCACTTCCTTTGCGGCGCGCGAGGTTATGGTGAGCACACTGGCCACCATCTACAATCTGGAAGATGCTGACGAAACCGCCGTGGATTTACGCGCGGCTCTCATAAAGGATACAGACCCCCGTACCGGCCTGCCCACTTATACCCTGTGGAGCGCGCTGGCGCTGCTGGTGTATTATGTACTGGCCATGCAATGCATGGCCACCGTGGCCATTGTCCGCCGGGAAACCAACAGTTGGCGCTGGCCCTTGCTCATGATCGTTTACATGACTTCCCTGGCGTATCTGGCGTCCTTCGCGGTCTATCAGGTGGGCACGTATTTATGGGGATAACTTTTTAAAGGAACGGTTGACGTGGAAAACGGACTCATATATTTTTTAGTGGGATTGGCCCTGGCCTACACTATCCGGCATTTTATCCGTCAGGTAACCCGCGGAGAATCGCAAGGCTGCGCCAAATGCGATCCGCAATCCAGGAAAACTAACCGTCCCCTTTGATACGCGCCTCGGCCGTTTGGCGAATACGCTCGGCAATTTCCGGATACTGCTCCAGGACAAATTCAAAGGTTTCACGTTCCAGGATATACAAATCACAATAAGTAACCGCCTGTATATTGGCGGTACGCGGCTCTTTATGAATCAGGGCGATTTCCCCGAAAAAATTTCCATCTTCAAGATAAAACACCTGATCGGGCCGGGCGCTCTTATAGCCTTTTAAACGGCCTTTTATAATGATGTACATTTCATTGCCTTCTTCATGCTCACGAATGATGAAGTCTCCCGGAGTAGCCAAAACCGGTTGCAACCGGAAGGCGATGGCATCCAAAAAAGCGTCGCTGGCGCCCTTAAACAGGGGGATTTTATCCAGAATGCGTCTTTTGAGATAGCGTTCCACATCTTCACGCAAACTTTTGGGCAGGCCCTCTAAAAATTCCGTTTCCGTATGTCCCATACGTTTTTGCCATAAATAGGCGTAATAGTCCCGAATTTTATTTTGCAATTCCAACGGCAGGTCACGATACCGGACAAAGGCCTTGAGTTGTTCCATATTATTCATAAACGCCAACTTGGCCGGATCGCGCGAGGCCAGGATATGGGCGACATTACCAATCACATAACCATAAACACCCACACCCACAATCATAACCATCATGGAATAGAGCGTTTCAAGATTGCCGGACGGAACAATATCTCCGTAGCCTACCGTTGTCAGAGTCACCACGCTCCAGTAAAGGGAGCGGATATAGAGGGTGAGCGAATCGCTGTTGCCGGTGTAGGTGTGCAGCCCCAGCCAGCCGCAAGCCAGCCAGTGGGTGATCAGGGCAATCCAAAACATAAAAAATCCCAGCCTTTGATAGTCGCTCCAGCGCACGGTTTGTCGGTTCCAATAGGTTTGATATTGTGCTATGCGTCCTATCTTAACCAGTTGGATGATGCCGGCCAGCGGAGAACCGGTTATCAGCCCTATGGGCAGAGAACCGAGAAAATCCACGGCAAGTATGGTAGGTGTTTGGCTTTTTGTCAGAATATTTTGCGTGGCATGGCTCTCTTTTTGTTCCCGATAAAGCTTAATATTGCGTAAGAAATCCACCATGAGAATAACCGTTGTGATGATATAAATGGTTGCAACATAACCGGGGTCCACCGGTATCACCATTTCCAATGGAATCAAAATGGCGATGACGGAAGTAGCCAGACTGCTTATGATGTCCATTATCAGATTAAAATGTTTTTTCATAATTTTTCCTGCTTTGTCAGGTACGGCGACGAAAACCTTCGCCCACGACCTCATGTACTGTACTGATTACAACAAAGGCTTTGGGGTCAATGGCTTCTATCTTTTCCTGAAGGGCCGGCAATTCCTTACGGGTAATAACGGTCATGATGATATCCCGGTCGGTATTATGATACAGGCCGCGTCCTTTAATGGCGGTTGCCCCACGGTTAAGATCGTTGAGTATGGCGTCTTTAATCAGATCACATTTATCGGATATGATCAGGGCCGATCGGGCGTAATCAAAACCGTCGAGCATCATATCCACAATGCGTGATATGATAAATGTAAGCATAAATGCGTAAAAAGCCAGCGAATAAGGCGGCCTGCCCTGGGCAATGCCTTTTATGTCGATGATAAATGTAGCCGCGAGGATAACGATTACATTCAGATAAATGATCGACTTGCCCGGTTTGATGCCATAGCGCCTTTGTAACACAGCGGTTATCACATCCATGCCGCCAATGGAACCGCGATTTTTAAGTACCATACCCATGCCTACCCCGAGTAAAATGGCGCCGATGACGGTTAAAAAGAAAAAGTCGTTATGCAACAGGTCCAATATGGTGGCGCTGGTGTTCCAACGTATAAAGTGCAGGCCTGGTAATTCCCCGCGAAAAAGGTCAATGGAAAGCGAAAAGACCGTAAAACCGAAGATGGTCCGCGCCGCGAAACCCATTCCAAGTGAACGGGTACCCCACAGAAACAATGGGATATTCATAAACCACAGGGCCATGCCCACGGGAATGCTACCGCCGCTGATGTAATAGAGACCCATGGCAATGGTCGAAATGCCACCGGGCACCACATGCGCGTCGATCAGAAAAACGGATATGGACAAGCCCATTAACACGGCGCCGGTACCCAATGCAAGATAATCCCTGATGTTTTTCCGGGTTATTTTGACAAGTTGTTTGTGTGTCATCATATTCAGAAGGCCTCATTTTGATATGGAGTATCCGGACGCGTAAAGCGCATAAACGGATATCTTTGTTGCAACACTTCCATGCGTTGCCGCAGACGCGCCCGACGGGCTTTTTCATCCGGATGGTCCGGGACGATAGGCCGGTGGGCCCATCCTTTCTGTATCTGTTCCACCTCATGCATCACCTCAAACGCGCTTTCCGATATCCAGGCCCGTGCAAAAGCCTGCCAGATGTATGCAACAGCCAAAGACGATGGGTGGAGCAGGTCGTCGGCGTAAAAACGGTAATCGCGCAGATCATCCGTTAAAAGTTCATAAGCCGGGAAATAAAACACTTTGTTTGCGTCGGAGCATACGTTTTCCAGGGCAAGATGCAGGGCGGCTTTGCTTAAATTGTTTGCATGAAAGCCGTCTTTCAGATGGCGTACGGGACTTACGCTGAATATGAGACAGCCATCGGGATGCCATTGGTCGCGCAAGGCGATGATTTCCTCTAACAATTCGGTGATGGCCTCAACGGATAGACGGTAACGGTTAAACTTTTGTTGGGGCACTTTATGACAATTGGCCACAACGCGCCCGGAGGGCTTGTAGGCATACACCCAGGCGGTGCCCAGGGTGATCAGCCAATACCGGCTTTGTTGTAGAAATTTTTGTGTTGACCGTTGTGTCCGGCGCAGGCGCCTTTCCAACTCGTCGCGGTCGGGGGATGAAAAGCGGCTGTCATGCCAAAAACTGTGCCACAAGCCATCGTGTTGTATCCACACCCAATCCGGCGGGGTATCCGATTCCTGTGTGGCAAAGCGCAACATATCGCGTATGGAATGCGGATTGTATAACACCCCATGCGGATTGACACATGTCCGAAACTGCCGATAACGCAAACCTTCTCCGATATGCTCCGCGAAACAGGAGCCCAGAGATAAAATGCTGTCGTCGTAACCCAGGGCATGAGGGCTTTTCTTTACGTGTAATTCGGTTCTAAATCGCATCATAAAGTGGTTTGAAATTGATCATTTGTTGCTGTGTATGGGGAATAGTGATTTATTTTTGATCGCCTTATGTTTTTGTGATCAATTATTAGTCACAAAAAAAGATTGTCGGCGTACACGCTAATATATTAAAAAACAGTGTCTTATACTTTTATAGTTCTTAACAGAATCAAAAAAATGTCCATGTCGCCTCAAGTTTGGTCTCATGAACGCTTTCCGTGGTCGATGATATAGGTAGATATAAATCAAGGAAGAGAACCTATGACACGGATGTCTTTATTTCTCCTCCCGGTGGTAGTGTTTGTGTCCTGCACGATCAACGACCCGGAATTACCCGAATGGGAAACCCAATGGCGTGTGGAGCTAACGGGTGATAGTGTGCGGCTGGGTGATATTCTTTCCCGGGATGCGGTGCAAACCGCTTACAATACACAGGCCGGTGATTCTATTTTTACACTCCATTTCAGCGATACCAGTGATGTACAGCAGGTGGATGCCGCCATGCTGACCGTTAAACTGGATGATCAATACTTCTCCGAGCAGCTGGGCGTTTTCGAAGTGGAGCAGCCCGCGGCCAAAAATACGCCGCCCCAATCCTTTAGTGAAGTATTTGCCGAATATGATCCCCAGGTAGGTAGTGTTTTTCCACCCTTGCCGGCACGGGTATTAACACCGGACCCCCGTTATGTGGATTTTACAGAATTTGAAGAGATTCATATCGCCTCGGCCACGCTGAGCATCATTTTTCATAATGATTTATTTCTGGATATTGACAGCGGCATGACCGTCACCCTGATTGACCGTTTAAGAAAAGACGATGCCGATGGCGGCCTGATTGATTCACTTACCTTTAACGCCCCTGTTCCGGCCGGTGAATCCTTACAGTCTTCCGTGATCGATTTGGGCGGTAAAATTCTATCGAATCAATTGGAATTGCTATACAAAATACCCCTTGTGGGTACGGATAGCGCGCGGGTCTTAACTCAGGCCGATCTGGATGGATCGGTTTATACGGAGGTGATTCTGTCACCTTTGAGTGTGAACAGGGCGTTGGCAAAAGTGCCCGCGCAGCAAATCGTCCGTGGTAACACTGCCCCCGTTGCCATGGATGATTTCGCTATCCGTGGTGCTACAATTGATGAGGGGGGCTTTTCCCTGGCGCTTACCAACAAAATGAATGTGGACGGCGCTTTTGAAGTGACCTTGAATGATTTTGTAAATAACGCGGATGATCCTTTAATCGTATCGGCCGATGTGCCGGCCGGACAAAAAGTGACATTGCCCGTGAATCTGGACGGATACACCCTTCAAAACGGAGCCCGGGCCGGCGCGACCATCGATTCCATTCATTACGATGTGCGTTTCACAACGGTGGAACCCCAACAGGCGGTCTGGGTGACGGCGGAAGATTCCTTGTCGGTAGCGGTGGTAATGGATTCCATACGTTTCAACTCCTTTAACGGGCAAATGGCGCCCCAAACCATAACCATCGATCCCATAGTTAAGGAAGATGTGCTCGATATTCGCAATCTCGAAGGTCGGTTTGTCTTCCCGGATGTGGTGCTGACCATCAATATCCACAACCAGATCGATCTTGACACGGAGCTGGATTTGAAAATAACCGGTTATCATACGAAAAACAGTACGGTTACCGATTCCATCACCATTCATGTTAATCGGAATCTGGAAAGAGGGAATCAATCGTTCAACACGGAAGTGATCACCTTTGATAAGAGCAGCAGCCAGCCCAGTATTGTGGATCTGATGTCCATTTTACCTAACACCATTAAAATTAAAGGTGCGGTAACCGTTGGCGGCGAAGGCGTTATTCATGCCGGGGATGTTTTCTATGTGGATTACAGTCTGGATACCCCTCTTTCCTTAAGAATGGTCCAGCCGGTGGCATTTATCAACACGGCCAGGCGGTTGCCGGAAGAAACCCTGTCCCCCCGGCAACGCCGCGACATAAATGATCATTTTACGGAATTGGGACTTAGTTTGAACACCCGTAATGCTTTACCCATCGGCGCCCAATTGAAGTTTTACCTGAGCGGTGACTCTTCACTGGTGTTTGACGCCACGGCCGATTCGACACAAAGAGCGGTGTTAAGCGTGACACTCGATCCCGCACAAACCAACGCCAATGGTTATGTGAATGGCATCACCCGTCAGGAACTTAATGTTAAACTAACCCGGGATATTCTGCAATTGATACAACAAGACAAATTATTTTACGGTAGTGAAATCATTCTGACCACCGATGGCGATGTGGCGCGTTTTAAAACCTCGGATATGCTGTGGTTTACACCGGTATTGAATTTCACCGTGCACATGAAACGGTAAGGGGGGGACATGCGACGCTTTTTTCTGTTTTTTTGGATAGTAACCGGCGGTCTGACCGCCCAGAATTTAAACAGCCTCTCCCTGGCTTATGCCGGTAATTACACAACCTTAAGCCGCGGACTGGATGCCATTGACCATAATCCCGCTAATCTGGCCATGTATCGGCCCTATCTTAATGAAATTTCCCTGATTCATGCCGGGATTAATATCGGTAACGCCCGTTTAACACTAACCGATTACAACCGTTACTTCACCCATGAGGGGCACAACGGCAACTGGTCGTTAACCGATCGGCAGAATTTAAGCAATCTGCTTGGTGACCGATTCAAATTTGATTTTACGGTGCATACACGGCTGCTGGCATTCGCCGCCGGGCGTTGGGGCGGTGGAATCAGTCTTGTGGGAAGCGGGCAAGGGAGTATCAAACCCGGGAAGCCGCTGGATTATTTACTTTACGGTGCAAATATCTCGACGGATTTCGGATTTGAGGAAAATGACATTTTGCAGGCCGAGACATACAGCGCCGTAAGAACCAGTGTCAGTTATGCCTATTTATTTCGTCTGGATCGCAGACAAAGCGGATTCTCTTATGTGTCCATAGGCGGAACAATGAATTTTTATGCCGGGCTGCTTTATGCCAAAACCGTTTCATCGTCCATGTCGTTGCAAAGAGACCCCGACCAGCCCGATACGTTTATCGCCCGCACCCATGCGGTTATACAAACTGCGGATTTAAGCGGCGGTTCTCTGGCCGGAACAGGCCTGGGTTTTGATGTGGGCATCACAGGCCGTTATCGCCGCGCCTGGCATTTTTCTTTGGCGGTGAGTAACATCGGCGCCAATATCGGATGGAGCGGCCATAGCCGTTTGCTAAGTTATGTGCAGGTGGATACGGTGACCATGAGCGGTACCACATCCGGCAGTGCCAGTACAGACAGTACGCAACTGGGCGCTTTTTCCACCCCGTTGCCCAGCGTCTTGAGTCTGGGCGCCAGTTTGCGATTGCTACGTCCCCTGACTTTGATAGTGGAATACCGCCAGGGCCTGGATACGCATTTTGGCAACAGCACCACACCGGCCCTTGGTTTGGCCGCCCGTTATAAACCGTTTAGCTGGCTGCCGTTACGCAGCGGCATCACCGTGGGAGGGCGTTACGGCTTTTTATGGGGCGCGGGATTGGGGTTGCATTTGGGTTTTGTGGCGCTGGATGTCAGCTATGCGCTTCAGGGCGCCATGCTGCCCATGCAGGCAACCGGCATTTACAGCGGTGTGCGCTTAAAAATTCGCTATTAGACGCCAGGGATTCCTGAACATCACACGGCTGATAAATCCGATGGCGACGTATTGCTGAAGCCCTGCATAAATCCGACGTCGGCATATTCAATTTTTATCCTCCCGCTCTAATTATCCCTTTGATTGCACGTTAAAGATCAAATAGGGTCGGTACCTCCGTTTTTTGTCCCAATCGTATTTGTAACAAACCGTTTGTAACGTATATTTAAATGTTTATACAAATCCAACGATTGTCTATGATCTCCAAAGTTTATGCTTCCGCGTTAATGGGTATTGATGCCTATATTGTCGAGGTGGAAACTCACATGGAACGTAACATGCCGGCTTTTAATATTGTGGGCTTGCCGGATAATGCCGTGCGTGAGAGTCGTGAACGGGTGGTGGCCGCACTGAAGAGCGCCGCGTATCCTTATGTACACCAACGCCGCGTGACCATCAACCTGGCGCCGGCGGATATAAAAAAAGAAGGTTCCGCTTTTGACCTGCCCATTGCCGTTGGCATGCTGGCTGCCCAAAATGATATCGACGCGCCGGAGTTGCTGGAAAAATATGTGATTGTGGGCGAACTGGCCCTGGATGGTTCCGTACGGGCGGTCCATGGTACGTTGCCCATGGCCATAACCGCGCATCAAAAGGGTTACCGGGGGATCATCGTTCCGGAGGATAATGCCCGCGAGGCTTCCATGGGCCATCCCGATCTCGAGGTGATCCCCGTTGGCCATCTCACCGATGTGGTCAACTTTTTTAACGGCGCTCTGGAAATCACGCCGTACCGAAGTGATTTTGACAAACTGTTTGCACATGACAACCATGATGTGTTGGATTTCTCCGATGTAAAGGGGCAGGAACATGCCAAACGTGCTTTGGAAGTGGCCGCCGCGGGGGGGCACAACATCATCATGATCGGCCCGCCGGGTTCCGGTAAAACCATGCTGGCCAAACGCTTTGCCACCATTCTTCCGCCGTTGACGCTTGAAGAAGCTATTGAGACAACAAAAATCCATTCCGTGGCCGGGCATCTTGCGGCGGATGACGGATTGATTACCCGCCGTCCTTTTCGTTCTCCGCATCATACCATTTCCGATGCCGCACTGGTGGGCGGGGGAAAATTTCCGCGTCCGGGTGAAGTGAGTCTGTCCCATCATGGGGTGTTGTTTTTGGATGAACTACCGGAATTTAAAAAAAATGTGCTGGAAGTCATGCGCCAACCCATGGAAGACGGTTGTGTGACCATTGCCCGGGCGGCCTTTTCGCTGACCTATCCCGCAAAATTTATGTTGGTGGCGGCCATGAATCCCTGTCCGTGCGGCTATCATGGCGATCCGACACGGGTATGCACATGTGCGCCTCAGCAAATTCAACGCTACCGCTCCCGGGTTTCCGGGCCGTTGCTGGACCGGATCGATATTCATATCGAAGTGCCGGCGGTGAATTTCAAACAATTGACCTCCGAACGTCGCGGTGAATCGTCACAAGCGATTCGCGAACGGGTAGAAAAGGCGCGTCGCATCCAACAGGAACGCTTTGCCAACGAACCGCACATATACAGCAACGCCCACATGCAATCCCGGGCCATACGCCGTTACTGCACACTCAACGAAGCGGGCCGGGCACTGTTGAAAACCGCCATCACCCGTCTGGGACTTTCCGCACGTGCCTATGACCGCATTTTGAAAGTGGCGCGCACCATAGCGGACCTGGATGCCGCTGCGGACATCCTGCCTGAGCATATCAGTGAAGCGATTCAATACCGCAGCCTGGACCGTGATGTTTGGGCGGATGGTTGAACATAAGCCGAAGTATGTCCTGCCCTGCTTTGTACCTGTTGAAATCGACACAAACTTAAAAGAAAGCCGTCCCGATGATGAAAGCGCTCTGGCAAATCAGCCGTCCGTTGAATGTTTTTATCGCATTTTTATCGGTCTTTTTTTCAGCCTGGCTGGTTGTGGATGATCCCTTTACCGTTTTGATAATACGCACCGCCTTGTCCGCCGCGCTGGTTACCGCCGCGGCCAATGTGATCAATGATATTTTTGATTTGGATATCGACCGTGTGAATAAACCGCATCGCCCGTTGCCGGCCGGGCGGTTGTCCGTATCCCGGGCCTGGTGGTTTTATAACGGGTTGAATCTCCTGGCGTTGATATTGGTTATCGATCAGCCGGCCTTATTGTCCATTGCGGCGGGTAGCGCCTGGTTGTTATATCTTTATAGTAAAACATTAAAACGCCTTCCTTTTGGGGGCAATCTGCTGGTGGCCGTGATCAGCGGTGTTGCCTTTTTGTATGGCGCGTTGGCCGCCGGTGATGTCTCCGCAGCCTGCTTCCCGGCACTTTTCGCGGCGCTTTTCCATCTCGCGCGTGAATTGATTAAAGACCTGGAAGATGTGGACGGCGATCGACAATATGGCGCGCGTACACTTGCGGTTCAATACGGACGCACGACCGTACTTAAAATGGTGGATGCGGTTTTTATCATATTATTTAGCCTTTTGTGGCTGCCTTTTCTGGTGGGGCTCTATAATATTTACTATATTTATATGGTCATGCCGGGCGTGGCGGGTGTGTTGCTGTGGTGCGCCCTGAGCCTGCATCAAAACAGTTCTGTCCATAATCTGGCCCGGATCAGCATGATACTAAAAATAGATATGCTGATCGGTTTGGTATCCATTTACGCGGGGGTGAAATTATGATCTTTTCCCTTATAGAAAATCTGGAACACCTGGATATTATCCTGGCATCGGCCTCGCCCCGTCGATTTGAATTGCTCAAAAGTGTCGGGCTGGATTTTAAGGTCATGCCGTCTCATCTGGATGAATCGCAAATAAAGGATAAAGATCCGGTGGCATTGGTGCGCAATACGGCACGCCTAAAAGGGGAATACATAGCGCGCGCGAATCCTGAAAACCTGGTCATCAGCGCGGATACGGTGGTAGTATTAAACGATACAATTATGGGCAAACCCGCCGATGAAGACGACGCCTATGATATGCTGGCGCGCTTATCCGGTCAAACCCATCAGGTTTATACAGCCTTTGGTTTGTTTCTCAAACAATATGATAAAGAACGCGTGGACCACGTGTGTACCGAGGTAACCATGCGTACCTTAACCGATGAGATCATCATGGCCTATATCGGTACGGGTGAACCGATGGATAAAGCAGGCGCGTACGCCATCCAGGGGCAGGGCGCCATGTTGGTGGAACGGATCAACGGCAGTTATTCCAATGTGGTCGGTTTTCCCCTGGCCCGATTTTTTGACGCCCTGGATCATTTTTTAAATCCGATAGCCATAACCGAAAAAGTGAGCGACTATTGAAAAAGATACTTTTTGTGGATGACGATCCCAATATGCAACGCATGGTGGAGATTCTGCTGCGTAACGAAGACCTGGAACTGATATTTGCCGGTAACGGACGTTCGGCGCTTAAGCAGATGGATCGTCATGATTTTGATATGATTTTTTCGGATATTCAGATGCCGGAGATGGATGGTTTGACATTGTTGGCTGAAGTACGCTCCCGGCAACCTCACCTGCCCTTTATTATCATTTCGGCTTTTGGTCAGGAATCCATGGAAAAAAAAGCATTGGACGCCGGCGCCAGTCGGGTGTTAAATAAACCCTTCGACCGAGACAAGCTCCTGTCGATCATTAACGATTTTGGCTAAACAAGGCGTTTGCCAAAAATTTCTAATTTATCGGCCAGATGCGCCAGGGATGTGGATCGAAATTGCTTTTCAATTTTTTTGCGCAACGGGCGCCATTCTTCGTGCAAGGGGCAGGGCGCTTCATCTTCGCAACCCGGAATACCCAGAATACATTCCGTAAACATAGGCCGTGTTTCCAGTATGATAACTATATCGTAAATGGAAATATCCTCGGCCGGTTTTTTTAACTTAACACCTCCCTTTGGCCCGCGGTAGGAAGTCAATAAGCCTTGCTGGGTGAGTTTTTGTAAAATCTTAGTTAAGAAATGAAAAGATATTTTCAACTCTTCGGACATTTTCGAGATGGGGATGAATGTATCCGGATCACTTTTGGCCAGGTGTATCATGGCCCGCAAACCGTAAACCGTAGTATTGGACAGCATAAAATCTCCTGTAAATAAAAGACCGGGCTATCTTATATAAACCGATGCATCGAATCAAGTTTTTATTTTATCACCCTTTACTTTTTATCGCGGATAT
>RFFS01000012.1 GCA_003696775.1 Calditrichota bacterium | reverse complement strand
TTTTCTCATTAATTAAGCTGATATAAAAATTTAGGATTGAATCTTAATTCTTTAAAATTTGATAAACCTTATTATAGATTTATATGATTCGGACGATATGCTGTGCATTGATTGAAGTAACTTGTAACAGCATTTATTTCCGGAGATGATATGAACTTTAAACAACTCCAAATGACACGTGAGAAATTTGGTAACGGGGCAGTTGTGCACATTTTAAAATACAGCTTTTTAAATAAGATTTCCTTTTATAAGGAACTCCAGGGTTTAACGGTGACCATGGAAACACTGAATAAGGACTATTTACAACTCGACGATGCCTTTCAGGCGCGGTTTTTAAGTAATGATGAATTGTATGCACTGTCGGAAAATCCCGATACCTACATATCCCGTTCTTTTCTGGAACGCAATCTGCCCAAGGGGGATATGTGTTATGCCATCATGCAGGGCGATGTGTTGGCCAGTTACGGCTGGTATTCCGATAAACCGACCTTAATTACGCCTGAACTGGAACTGCATTTTGATCCTCAATGGATTTATATGTATAAAGGCTACACCATGCCCGCGTTCCGCGGCAAGCGGCTGCATGCCATAGGCATGGCGCGAAGTTTACAGGCCTACACGGAAAAGGGCTACAAGGGTATCATCTCATATGTGGAAACCAGTAATTTCCCTTCCCTGCGCTCCTGCGATCGCATGGGGTATAAAAATTTCGGGAAAGTGCGTATATTTAAAGGGTTGAGCGGCTATTCCATTACAACCGAACCGGCCTGCCAACAATATGGTTTTACGGTTAAGGTAAAAACGCATGACCCTCAAGGAAAAACTGGATAATCTTCCCGCCAGGCCCGGCTGCTACCTGTTTAAGGACGCAAAAGGCACGGTTCTGTATGTGGGCAAGGCCATCTCCTTACGCAGCCGGGTACGTTCCTACTTCCAAAAATCCCGTCCGTATCATCCCCGCACGGAACTATTGGTTCAACGCATTGCCGATGTGGATATCTTTGTGGTGGATAACGAGATTGAAGCGCTCATACTGGAAGATGCGCTGATTAAGGATCGTAAGCCGCGTTTTAATGTGCGCCTGCGTGATGATAAGAGCTACCCCTATATCCGGATTACACATGAAACCTTTCCAAGAGTATTTGTAACACGCAAGCGCGTACGGGACGGATCGCATTATTTTGGCCCCTATACGGATGTAAAGACTTTGCGTTATACGCTCAAAACCCTGCATCGTCTTTTCCCCATACGTACCTGCCAGGCCGATTTAACGCCGGAAGTGGTCAGACGTAAATCCGTTGATCTATGTCTGGAATATTATATCAAAAAATGTCAGGGGCCGTGCCAGGGCTTGCAAAGTCCGGAAGAATACGCCGCCATGATAAAGGAAGTCAAACGTTTCCTGAGTGGCCAAACGGATCATCTGGTGAAAAATTTACGGGCACGCATGCAGGCGTTAAGCGACCGGCTGGAGTTTGAGGAAGCGGCCCGTTTGCGTGACAAATTGCAGGCATTGGAAAATTACCGTAACAGTCAAAAAGTGGTGCAGACCGATGAACGCGACCGGGATGTGATTGCCGTGGCGCGTGAAGATGATGACGCCTGCGTGGTTCTTATAAAAATCCGCGACGGCAAGGTGCTGGGACGCGTGCATAAATACATTGCCCATGCGGAATGGCATGCCACCGCTGAGTTGCTGGGCAGTTTTGCCGGCCGGTATTATGGTGAGCATGAAGATATCCCGCAGGATATCCTGTTGGAAGAAATGGTTCCGGAAAAAGAAGCCCTGGAAAAATGGTTGAGCGATCGAAGCGGCCGCCGTGTATATATTCGTGCTCCGCGGATAGGCGATAAGAAAAAACTGGTGGATATGGCCCGGAAAAACGCCCGCTTTTTATTGGAAGAACTGAAACTCCAAAAACTGAAGCGTGATGAAAAAACATCCCGGACGGTTAAAGCATTGCAAAAGGATTTGCGTTTGCCCGCCGCCCCGCGTCGCATCGAGTGTTTTGATATTTCCAACATTCAGGGCACCGACCCCGTTGCCGCCATGGTCTGTTTTGTGGATGGTAAACCGAAAAAGTCCGAATACCGTGTGTTTCATATCCGGGTGAAGGAAACACCGGACGACTTTGCCATGATGCGTGAAGCCTTGGAACGACGTTACAGCCGGCTGCTCAGGGAAAAGAAACCGTTGCCCGATCTGATCATCGTGGATGGGGGAAAAGGGCAGCTTTCCAGCGCTGTGAGTGTGTTGCGTTCCCTTGGACTGGAACAACAACCGGTGATCGGATTGGCCAAACGGTTGGAGGAAGTTTTCTTTCCCGGTGTAAGCGAGGCACATATGCTGCCACGTGTTTCCTCTTCGTTACGACTTATACAACAATTGCGTGATGAAGCCCACCGTTTTGGTGTCCGACATCATCGTAAAAAGCGGAAAAAACGCACCCTGAAATCGGAACTTGATGCGATTGACGGTATAGGAGCCCAACGACGCGCGCGCCTCCTTAAACAGTTCGGATCGGTAAAGCACATCCGGGAAGCCACAGTGGATGAACTGCAAAAAAGTGGCTTACCACTTAAGGTTGCCCAAAATGTGTTTCATTATTTTCATCCTACTGAAAAATAGGTGTTTTGAATTTGAATAAGTATTCGTCTGATTGGGTAAAAATACAAAACAAGGCATGAACCTTTTAAAAGTACAGCCGACGGAACATCGCCTGATGGCATTGGGCACACAACTGACGTTTATGGAACGCTTGTTTCTGGAACACCAATGGGCGTTGATGGAACAGCGTTGGGAAACGGCTTTGG
>RFFS01000110.1 GCA_003696775.1 Calditrichota bacterium | reverse complement strand
CTGTTATTCAGGGTGGATACCCTTTTTAGCCCTCGGGACACGTTGCCTGTACGGGCCATGTTGCGCGTTACGGATAAAGGACACCGTAACTGGCAAAGGGGAACACGGGCTATATTGTATAAAGCGCCGCGCCGTTTTGACGGGCCGCCCAACCCGGGCATGTTTGATGCCCGCTATTATTACGAATTAAATAATATCAACGGTTATGTCACGTTAAGCCGGCGTGACTCGGTACGCATGAACGGCTACCGGCCTTTGAATTTTTTCGATCGTCTTTTAACCCAAAGCCGCCGCTATGTGAGCCGGACTTTAAAAAGCCGCCTGTCAGAGGAAGCGTCGGCACTGCTGCATGCCTTATTGCTGGGCCAAAAGCAATACCTGCCGCGTGCCACGGTGCGCCAGTTTCAGCAAACCGGCATTGTACATGTGTTGGCCATTTCCGGTTTGCATGTGGGATTTGTCGTGTTGATTCTGTACGGACTCTTTTCCTGGACGGGGTTGCCCGATGCCTATAAAGCCGGCCTGACACTGTTGGCGTTATTCTTTTTTGCCGCACTGGTACATTTTAAAGCGCCGGTGGTTCGGGCGTCGGTGATGATCGGCTTGTATTTATTGGCCCGCCTGTACCGCCGGCCGGTGAAACCGTTGCAAATTCTCGGCGCCGCGGCCTTGCTTATATTATTATGGCGACCCGCTGAGATTCTACTACCGGGGTTTCAGTTCTCGTTTGCCGCGGTTTGGGGACTGATTTTCGGACTGAAAAAATGGGAACCGCTTATCCGGCGTATGCCGGCGCCGTCCCCGGGTTGGCGTTTTGTCAAACGTTATATCGTTCGTCCGGCGGTGGCTTCTCTGGCAGCGGTTTTGGCGACCACCCCGTTTACCTGGTATTATTATGGCGTGGTTCAGGCCGGAGCGGTGTTGATCAATATTCTGGTTATACCGTTCATCGGGTTGATATTGGGGCTGGGCATCCTTCTGCTGATTATCGCGCCGTTTTCTTTTTTGCCCGTCGCCGGACTGGGCTTTGTGGTCAGTTTTCTGGTACATGTGTTGTTGACGGGTATCGGGTATGTAGCCTCGTGGCCGGTATTTCAATGGACGGTTGGGGCGCCGAACCTGTGGCAAATGCCTGCCACGGCGCTGTTGATCTGGAGTCTGTTTCATCCCATGGAACGTCGTTGGCGTCTGACGGCCCTGGGTTTGCTAGTCGTTTTGCTATTCCCGTATAAGGTTTTCACCACGCCCGATTTAAGGGTGACGGTGTTGGATGTGGGACAGGGCGACGCCTGTTTCATTGAATTTCCAGATGGGCGTACCATGTTGGTGGATGCCGGTGACAGGGGGTTCGGTTTTGACGCCGGCGCTTGGTATATCGAACCTTTTTTAAGATACAAAGGGGTTACGCATATCAATTATTTGCTGGTAACACATCCCCATGCAGATCATATGGGTGGCATGGTGTATCTGATGGACCATTTCACCGCTGACACGCTGGTTATCAATGAATTAAAGGTGGCGTCGGCCTTATACCGGTCTGTATTGGATAAGGCGCGTCAAAAAAACATTGCGGTGACGCACTGGCAAAAGGGAGACCATAGGAAAATAGGGCCCGTGGCGCTATATATTTTACACCCGCCGGACGCCTGGGAGCATGTCCGTGATCCGCACGGCAAGGAGATCAACAACAGTTCCATTGTGTTTCAGTTACGATACGGCAAAACCCGATTTTTATTTACCGGTGACGCGGAGGCGCCCTCCGAGCAAATAATGCGACCCTACGGCGCATTCCTGCAAAGCGACTGGCTGAAGGCGGGGCATCACGGCAGCCGTACGTCCAGCAGCGCGGCGTTTATTGAGCTGGTCAGGCCACACTGGGCGGTTATATCCGTGGGCAGGGGGAATAAATTCCGACATCCCTCGCGGGAGAATATCCGCCGTTTCGCGCGGCATGGCATACAGGTCTTACGCACGGATCGCGTTGGCGCCGTCTGCTTTGTAAGCGACGGGAAGCAGGTGCGTCTTCTTCGTTGGCGTTAGTTATTCATAGCTCCGCGCTGAGTTTTTGGGCAGTTTCTTTGATATGGCGCCATGCTTTGCGCACATGTTCTTCCCGCACATAGGTTTGACCGATCACCATGCGGATGATAAAGGTGTCGTTGATACGCGTATGCGTCAGATACAGGCGGCCGGAGTCGTTCAGTGTTTGTAAAAGCCGGGCGTTAAAACGATTCAGCTCGTCGGTGGCGGTCAGTTTTTTGGGGTGCCAACGGAAAAACAGCGCGTTAAACGGCGCCGGCGCCATGCATTCGCATGCCGCTTCCTCGCGCATCCATTGTTCCACCTGTCGGGCCAGGGCAATATGTTCCCGCAGCCGTTTCCGGATGCCGGCCACGCCAAAATCACGAATGACGAACCAAAGTTTCAATGCCCGAAAACGTCTTCCAAGGGCGATCCCCCAATCACGGTAGTCATTTACCTGTCCACGTTGGCCTGTTTTGAGATATTCCGGCAGAATCTCGAAGGTACGGATCAAAGTGGCCTTGTCGCGGACAAAATAGGCGGAACAATCGAAATTGGTGAACATCCATTTATGTGGGTTGAAGACAAAACTGTCCGCGTGTTCCAATCCGGAAGCCAGGGACCGGTATTCCGGTAAAATAAGCGCTGTTCCGGCATAAGCGGCATCCACGTGTAACCAGACATCCTGCTCCCGACAGATGGGTGCGATAGGGGCCAGGGGATCGATGGCGGTGGTACCGGTGGTGCCGAAGGTGGCAATGACGCATAATGGTGTGTAGCCCTTACGCCGGTCCTGTTCGATGGCTTGGCGCAGTGTTTCCGGCTGCATGGCCAGCTTGTCATCCACCGCCACTTTAACCAAATGATCCGTGCCCAGGCCGGCGATGCGCACGGCCTTATCGATGGAAGAGTGGGTTTGCGTGGAGCAATATACCCGGTAACGGGTGCCGTTCAGCCCCTGTTGATTGCTTGTGAAACCGCTTTTCTTTTCCCTGGCAGATAAGATGGCGCATAGTGTGGCGGCGGAAGCGGTATCCTGCATCACGCCGTCCCATTCACGGGGCAGATCCAGCATCTCCTTGAGCCAGTTCATCATTTTTTCTTCCAGTTCCGCCGCCGCGGGTGACGTTTCCCAGATCATGCATTGGGCGCCCAGCGTGGCAGTGAGCATTTCTCCCAAAACAGAGGCATAACTGGAGTTTGCCGGAAAGTAGGCAAAAAAACGCGGATGTTGCCAATGAGTCATACCCGGTAAAATATGCGCAACAAAGTCGTTCATTATCTTTTTAAACGGTTCGCTGTTTTCCGGCGGCGTGTCGGGTAATTTATTAAATATTTCGTAGGGTGCCGTACGCGCCTTAACCGGATAGCTGTCCACCGTTTCCAGATAGTCGGCCATCCAATCCACCAGGGCGTGGGCCTCACGACGGAAAGAAGTCAGATCTAGCATGGGGGTTCCTTATTCTATGTTGATTGTTTAAAAATAGAGCATACAGGGAAAAGTTTCCAGCCGGCGGGTAACGATTGGCTCATGCAAGAGATAATCAACATAAATCGAATTTTGCTGTACAGAAAGGATAGGGCACAAGCATTCAATATAAAAAAACACGATGTCCGGAGTCGGTAAAAATAGGTAACATTTTTCCTGCCACACCTTCAAAGCGTTGGAAGACACACGGATTCTGTGTAAAATAGACGATTCATTAGAAACCGGAAAAAGGACGATGAAAACAATTTGGTATAAAATCAGTTTTGGCTATCTGTTCATCATTGCCTGGCTGGGACTTTATATGCGTATGATTCAGGCGGGCTGGGTGGATGGATGGTCTTACAATCATCTGCTGCATGGCCATTCGCACGCGGCATTCACCGGCTGGTTTTACGGCATTTTGTTTTTATTGATTGACCGGCATTTTTTTGACGACCGCACCCGGCCCCGTACTCTGAAAGCCCAATTCATAGCCACCCAGGTGACGCTCTTTTTAATGATGATCGCTTTTTTGGCGCAGGGTTACGGTATTTGGTCCATCACTTTGTCATCTGTTTTTCAGATACTGAACTACCTTTTTGTGTTTACGGTATTACGGGCCCTAAAACAGCACCCGGCACCACGATCACTTTCCGTTCGCTTGTTGCGGCTGGCCTTATGGATGCTCTTTGTCTCCACCATAGGCCCCTGGGCGGTGGGGATAATTAAAGCCCTGGGGTATGGCGGAACGGACTGGTATCGGGCAGCCATATATTTTTATATGCATTTTCAGTATAACGGCTGGATTTTAAGCGCGCTTTTGGCTCTGTTTTTCGCCTATGTGGAAAAACATTACAGGTACCGTGCCGACGCATCGGGAAAACGCTTTTTTGTATTATTTGCCGGATCAATTCTTCCGGGATACTTTTTGTCTTTGCTGGGCATGTTTCCTGAAGCCTGGGTGTATGCCGTTGCCGGCTTGTCCGCTGTTATGCAGGCCCGGGCAATGTTTGAGCTGTTTCATATCGTTCGGGAACATAACCTTAAACGACTGATCTGGCGCCAAAAACCGGTGCAGTTATTTGCCATAATGGTCGTGGGGGGCCTGATCATCAAAATCCTTTTGCAATTACTGTCTGTCATTCCCGCTTTATCGCAAACAGCGTTCAACAACCGGCCCGTTATAATCGCGTTTATTCATTTGATTATGCTGGGGATTTTTACCCCCTATATTCTGGCGCATCTGACAAAAATAAATATCCTGCGCTGGCAGGGCAGCCTGTCACAGTTGGGGCAAATGAGTTATTTTATCGGTTTTGTGTTAACGGAATTTTTACTGGCCGGTGCTATTTTTGATTGGTGGGGGCCACAATGGACAGAGGGCGTAGCCGTGGCGACGCTTTTTCTGACGGCGGGCGTGACTCTGATGAGTTTTGCCTTTTCCGAAAAACGTGCCCAAACAGCCTGTTCATCCGGACAGTCGGACGGCTCCCCATCGACGCACTGGTATAAAACACTTAATGGGAAGGAGATACAATGAATCCCGCGGAAAAAGTTCATTTAAACGACTGGGTGGAAGCTTCGGAAGGAGGCATACTCAGTAAAAAAGTGATGGCCGGAAAATGCGGCAACGTCACCATGTTTGCCCTGGCCGCCAACGAGGCCATCAGTGAGCACAGTGCGCCGTATGACGCCCTGGTGGTGATCCACGAGGGGGAAGCGATTGTTACCATAGACGGCAGGGATCATACCCTGGTCGCGGGCGATGCCATCATCCTGCCGGCCCATGTGCCCCATGCCCTGCGCGCGCCGCGGGCATTTAAAATGATGCTGGTCATGATAAAATCCGAAAAGGCCGCGGGTTGATCGAATGAAAATCAAAAAATTCGCCACGGAATCCGGTGGTGAAATCTGGGTGGGCATGGACGACGCCAGCAATGATGCCCTCAGCCTGAAAGTGGCGGATGCCACCGATCTGTGGTTTCATGTGGCCGGTTTTCCCGGGAGCCATGTTTTGTTGCGCGGCGCCGATGACCGGGACAGTATCCGCCAGGCGGCCGCGGCGGCGGCCTGGTTTTCCAAAATGCGTAAGGGCAAAAACGTTCCCGTCCATTATTGTTACGCGCGCCAGGTCAGTAAGCCCCGCAAAGCCAAGGCCGGGACGGTGACCATCCGGGGCGAGAAAAAAATAAAGGTCACACCCGCCTTGCCCGAACATCCTTTGCCGTAAAAACAGGCATTTTTTTTCCAATTGTCGTAAATTGGCTTTTTACCGTCGTAACAGACGGTCGAATTCATTTCTATAAGATGACGGAGACCAATATGATAGCGAAAGAACAATTTGCCGCGGAAATCCTTGAACGCGCTTTGGCTGTTCCGGGCCTGAGCGATGCGGATAAAAACGAAATACGTACCTTCGGTTCCAAATATTTTTTCTGGGAAATCGCCAACACGCTTGGACTTTTTTACAACCGTCCTCACACCGGCGGGGATGTGCGGGCGATGTGCCGGGCCATCATAGATGATATCCGCGCCTACATGGGCCAACGCGCCCGGGTGGAAAAAGCACCCACAACCGTGGTGTTCGGCACATCCGGCTGGCGTGGCGTTATCGGCCAGGATTATACGGTATTTAACGCGCATAAGGTGTTGCGCGCCATCGTTCAACATCTTCAGTCCGATGTTTTTCTGGATTGGAACGGTTACCGTTCATTTGAAGAGGTGCAACAGGCGGGGATATTTTTACAGCGCGATAACCGCTTTATGGGCGATGTGTGGCTGGAAGCGGCACGCCGGGAATTGACAACAGCCGGTATCCGCGTGTTTGACGCCGGCATGTGTCCCACGGGCGTCGGTTCGGCTTATGTAAAAGCGCACAAGCTGGCCGGTTCCATCAATTTTACGCCCAGCCATAATCCCATGCCTTATGCGGGCCTTAAATTCAATCCCTCCGATGGTGGCGGCGCCGGACCGGAGCTGACCCGACACATCGAACGCATGGCCAACGAGCTGATGCACCAAAGCGATTTTGAACCGGCGGTCTCCGAAAAGGCCGAATGGGTTACACAGGTGGATGCCGGCGCCTTTTTTGAAACATACATTTTGGAAAAAAGCCTGGTCTTCGATCTGAAAAAAATCCGTCAATGGTTGATCGATAACGCCCATGACCTCTATTTGTTAATCGATTTCATGCACGGCGCCTCACGCGGATATGTCCAACGTCTGCTGGGTGAAACAACCATACAAGCGCTGCAAAAAGCCGGCGCCTGGCACACCCTGCACGAAGAAGAAGATTATTCCTTTCACGGCATGAAACCCGAACCCAGCGCGTTGAACCAGCGCCCCCTGCTGGAGCAACTGCAAAAAAATGCCCGGCGTTTCAATCTTGCCGTGGCCATGGACCCCGACGCCGACCGTATCCGTTTTTGCGATCATGAAATGGATATCGATATGAACCGTTTCGCGCCCATTGCTTATGCCAATGTACTGGCCCGTGGAATTAAGGGCGGGGTGGTGCATTCGGTGCCCTCTTCCGGTTTTACCGGAAAAATCGCCCGAACCGAAGGCCAACCCGTGGTGGAAACACAGGTCGGTTTTAAAAACTTCCGGGACGCCTTCCGGGAAGGCCGCGTGGTGATGGGTTTTGAGGAATCGGACGGAATTTCCTTTAAAGGACATACGCTGGAAAAATGCGCCCTGGCCGGTTTTCTGGCCGCGTTAACCGCCTTATCCGATCATAACACCAATCTCAGTGCCCAGTACCGCGCCCTGCAGAAAAAATACGGCTATTATTATCCCGACCGCGCCGGTGTGGATGTGAAAGGTGTAACGGTGGAAGCCTGGCAGCAATATAAACGTGATGTCTTGGATGTCCTCCAAAACCGCCTGTTTAAAACAGGGGATACCCTGCGCCTGGGAGATACCGAAAAAACCATCCAATCTTTAAATACCATCGACGGCATCAAAATTGTTTTGGAAGATGACAGTTGGCTTTTATTGCGGCCTTCGGGCACGGAACCGAAATTCCGTTATTATTTTGAAGTGGTCAGCGATACGCCGCTCGATAATCCGGAGTCTTTATTGCGCGCCTATAATGCCGCGGCGGAAGAGATACTGCGCCGCGCCCGGGAAATGGTGGCATCGGATACTTAGTATGCGGGATAGCCTGAAAACAGCCTTTACCGAAAATGAACAAAACCGGCGTTTCCCCGCCTGTTTCCGGAGCGTTTCATGCTGATCACCGGTGGCCATAAACCTGTTCAGGCTGTGATTTTCGATTTGGGACGGGTACTGGTAACGGTGGAATTTGACCGTCTGTTGCAAAACCCGGCCTTGTGCGAACGGGTGGATAAGGACGCCTTGTCCATGGAGCGCATCACACGGCTGCCGTTTTTTAAACCCCTGATGGAAGGGCGGATCACCCCCCGGGCATTCCTTGCGGAATTTAACGCTCATTTTGGCACCGCATTGTCCTACGAAGAATTCACCCGGTTGTGGTGTGCCATCTTCGGCCTGGAACCGGGGATGCGCGCCGTTCTGGAAGCGTTCCGTGCCCGCTATCCCGTAACCCTGTTAAGTGATGTGGACCCGATGCACTGGGAATATTTAACGTGCACCTATCCCTGGCTGCAAAAAATTCCCCGGCCCGTTCTGAGCTTTCAAAGCGGATATATGAAACCCCATCCCATGTGTTATACCCTCGCGGCGCAGGCGGTTGATACGTCTCCCGAAAATTGCCTTTTTATCGATGACCGTCCGCCCAATGTGGCCGGCGCCTGTGCCGTGGGCATGCAGGCCGTTTTGTTCAAGGGGGTGGCCCTGCTGCGCAGATCGTTGACCTGTTTCGAATGGGCCCGTGGCGCGGTGGACATTTAATACCCGTGTCCCGCAACTCCCCGAATACCCCAAATGGAATGAACCCACAATTTTAATCGTGGGGGACGCGGTGTATATATGCTACTTTAAACCGATTCATCGGTTTAATAAGGGAAGAGATTCCTCACTGCGTTCGGAATGACAAAAT
>RFFS01000109.1 GCA_003696775.1 Calditrichota bacterium | reverse complement strand
GCTTCGTCAAAATGTTCCAACAGGCTGTATGTTTCGTCGCCAATTTGCAGAAAATCGATCGCCCGGGCCGCTTCCCGGATGCGTACCTGCTGGTTGATGAGCAGGGTTTTTTCGCCGACAGACCATTGAACCTGACGTGACGTATGGTCATAATTGTAAAGCAGTGTTTTGTCTTTCAGCCACGGTTGTGGGCGTTCCAGGCGGGATAGGGTATTCCAGACCACGGTCGGCGGCGCGTCGATGGTGACCGTGGTGGTGTAGCGCGCCTCCGCGCCCAGATAAAGCGCGTAGCCGGTCATGCCGCCCACAATCAGAAGCAGGAGCCATGTTATCCAAAACAGTATTTTCATCATAATGATTATTTCAGTAACAACATTTTAGAAGAATAGATGTGGCGCACACGGCCGTCATGCCATTCAAGTTGATAATAATAAAGCCCGCTGGCCAGGTTATTGGCGCGCCAGGTCATTTCATGAAATCCCGTTGAAAAAACGCCCTGTTTAAGCGCCACGCGTTGTCCCGCTGTGTTGTAAACGGTTAATCGAACCTTTCCGTCCCGGGGCAGGGAAAACCGGATGCGTGTTTCGGGATTGAAGGGATTGGGATAGTTACCCCAGACCCGAAATGTAACGGGAACGATCGCTGCCTTGCTGTCCGGGAGGGCGGTCACGATTTCCGCGGGGCGCCCCTGATCCCATTGGAAATCGCTGAAGGCAAATCCTTTGTCTATCATCCCTTTGCTATATACGGTATCACCGGCGGCTTCATTACAGTTAAAATAAAAAATGAGGCCCGGATCGGTTGTGTCCGGATAGGCATTCACAAGCTCTTTCAGGTCGTACGCCGCACGAGCCGGACGCCATAGATAGATGTCGTCGAGATATCCCCGGAACACATGGGTTCCGTCGGCGCTGTTACCGATGGTTAAATCCATTGAGCGGTTTTCGGCAACCGGGCCCGCCGGCGGTTTCCCGATTAGAGTCAATGTTTGCGGCCGGCCGTTCAGAAATACAGTCACCGAATCACTTTCATAACTCACGGCAATATGGTACCATGCGTCCCGAAGAAAGGAACCGGCCGGTGTGTTGTAAATGGATGTGCCCGCGTCGGTTTTCAGATACACGACGAGGCTGTTGGCGTTGTAACGGCCCAGCGCATTTTGAAGGTAATAGATATTAAAAGACGTCTTGTCCAACAGATAGGCTTTGTCTTGTTCCTCTTCCAGACGGAACCAGCCTTCAAAAGTAAAATTTGAATCCAGAGCCGGGATGTTGTCGGCCGGTAAGGTTAAACGCGCCGTGGCGGGCGCCTCTTCGCCAAAAGATGCCAGCGCGCTTTCTCCGTTAAAAACACGCAGATATTCACCATATTGCACCGTGGTGCTGCCGCTGTCCGACGTAACCGTCAGAGTGATATCCGGGTAAGTATTGGGGTCGGTAAACGTATGGACAGGGTGTACTGCCGCGCTTTCCGGAGTGAGATCGCCATCCATATCCCAGGACCAGGTCAGTTGGCTGCTGTCCAGGTAAAAAAGGGACTGGTTGGTGAAATGCACCGTCAGCGGAGCGTGCCCCGTGCGCGGTGCGGCGATGAAACGCGGATAAGGCGGATGGTCGTAGCCGAGATAATGCACCAGGCGGGACAGGAAATCATCTCGTGTGTGGGGAACGGCCTGTTCCAAATAATCCCGCGCCGAATAGGATGAGACGACCGCGATGGAACCTGCGCCGCCCTGATAAGCTGTAGCGGTAACGCCGTAACCGGACTCATGGAAAAGGGTATCGGCATCCCCCGGAAGCAGGCGGTTTTCGTTGCCGGCAGGGTTCTTAACGCCTTTGAATGTCATGTCGGCTGTCCAGGTGTGGGTCCCTCCGGTCAGTGCACCTATCTCGTGTGCGTAGCCATTTTGGATGGCTGTAAGCCCCAATCGGGCGAGCAGGGAATCACCGGCGGTGTTCAGCGCCGGGCCGCCTTCAAGATACAACCGTCCCCCGTTTTTCAGATAGCGGGTTAGAATGCTGTCTTCGCGCGCGGTCAGGGAGCGGTTTTCGAAATTTAAAAAAGCCATGCGGTAACCGGTCAGGGAATCCGGCAATGGGTTGTCGAGTGAATACCGGACGGGAATGCTAAGGGCGTTGAAGCGTTCCTGTAAAAAGTCGGCGCCGTTATCGGCCGTCTCCGGTGTGGCATCCCAGAGAAAGAAACCCTTATTGACGGAAATCATATGCAGGTGACTTTTGGTCACCCGTGAAGCGCTGTTGGTTACCGTCAGGGTAACGGTATAAAGACCGGGCTGCGTATAGGTGTGTAGCGGTGCGCGTTCATGGGAATCGATGATGCCGTCGTTGTCAAAATCCCATTCCCAGGAGTGGATGCTATCGGGATAGGCGATGCTGTTTTCCGAGAAGCGGACGGTCAACGGCGCACGCCCGCCGGTAACGGAGGCCCGGATGTTGACGGTAATGGAATCGGTGACATAACCGCGCTGGATAAAAACGGGCAGAATGTCATTGAGATGGGCGCCGCCGTAATTTTGATTGTCGGCTTCGATGAAAGCATAAGCGGCGTCGCGCTGACTGCTGGATTCGTTGAGCATGGACAGGCCGATCAGGAAATTGCGGTCGGTCGCTTCCCGGCCGATGCGGTCATAAATTTCCATCAGGGACGAAGCCCACATCTGGCCGTCCGTATGGATTTGTCCCACCAAACCCTCGGGGTAATGGGCGTTATAGTCGGTGACGCGGCCGCTCCAAAAGGTATTGTGGCCATCCCAGTTGAATACCCAGTCGTAATCATGGTCGCCGGGTTGGCTGATGTGCAGCCGCCGACGGTACGAGGCCGCCCAGTAATCGCCGCATCCTTCGCTCAGGCCGTCCACCTGGGAAAGCAGGCCGTCGGTCAGCCAGTCATGCAGGCCATGGCCCAACTCGTGTAAAATCACATCGGGGTCTTCCGCATCGGCCACGCCCCCATCGCCAAAAGCCACATAGCCCTGAGACGTGTAGTGGCTGTTATCGTCGCCGTTTAAGCCGTGGGGATCAAAACGAACACCGCCGCTGTACTGAAAGGGCATCAACGGAATGCCGAGAGTGTCGTTGATATAGGCCATGGCCATGTGAATGTGGTAAAAAACATTCACCGCTTCGAACCCGTTTTGCGAACGACTGAAATTGAAAAAAGCGCTGTCCTGACTGTGCAGGCCGGTGCCGGGCGATTCGGCGTCAATGATTTGTGCATAGGGGCTGACCAGTTGAAACAGACTGTCCTTGTAGGTTAAAAAGGGCAGGGCTTGTAATACCCGTTGCGCGCTGAGTTGCGGGCTGTCCTGGTCGTTATTGTCACTGTATCCGCTATCGCCATAACGGGCGCGGCTGCGGGTCAACGGATCGGGGTCATACACATACCCCCGGGCGCTGTCCGTCGGGGAGTGGTAAAATGCACGGTCCCGCGCGGAAAGAAGGGCGCCGTTCCCGGCGTTGACCAGAATATCCCAATCGCCATAATTGTTTTTGGAAGGCGCGTAGTTAAAGTACCAGACACGGTAGGCGGTTTGGTTGAAAACAAAAACCATTTTTCGCGCTTTATGCGGCGGTGCGTCTGTGTTTAAAAATTCGGCGGCAAGGGCTTGCGCCGTTTCACGATCCAGTTTCCAGGTGTTCACCGGCGACGGAAGGGGTTTAAAACTGTTGCTCATAAAAAAGACATGTCCGGAGGGCGTCATGCTTAACACCAGGCTGGCGTGATAAACCGGAATATCGTTAAGTGTCTGATGGTATTTGACCCGATAACCGCCGGGCAGATTTTGAACCCGGATCAATGCATATTCCATGTTATGATCCAGACCATAACGCGGGCCGTATTGCCGTAACCAGGTACGGGCCATCTCCGTGGGACTGCCCGGCGGAACACGATCCTGTAAGGATCGGGAAACAGGTTGTCGGGCGGGTACGGCTTGCGAACGGTTTGTGGTAAGGGTATGGATGCCGGGGATGATTTCCATGTTTTGGTAAGGGGAAGCTTTTTGAGCGAACAGCGGCATGGAAATAATAAGGATAAACAGAATAAAGAATCGCATGCAGGTCTCCTGAATAAGTGCTTTGCTAAAATGACCAATCCACCGCAAAGAAGCAATATACATTTAAGAATATCTCCCGTACATATTCAACGGATTTTACGGTACACAAGGCATACCGGCTTTCGATTACAGGAAAAATACCTCATACCTTGTTAGATCGATATCCCATTTTATGGCAAGAAAAACGCATACGGGGCTTCATCAATTCAGTCTTTTGATTAATCGGGTTGTTGTGGAATATTCTACACCCTTGTTGATTATTCTGCAACAACTACTGTTTTTTTCCATTGTCACACCGCCGAATCGCGGCAGAAAGCGGTGTGGATATTCTGGCACGTAACTTGTCTATGGTATGGCAAAATAAAAAGGGCTAACCATGAGGATTAACCAAAGCTATATAATCGTGTTATTTATTATCGGGGCGCTTGGCTTTTTAGCGTTTTTCCCTTTTCCGTTTCATAAACGATATACCTGCCTGTATCATAGGTGGACAGGCGAAGAAGCGGTCCACACAGAGGGGTATTCTCGGGAAAAAGAGAATGGCCATGCCTCCGGTGTTATGCCTCATGATCTCTTGCTGGACAAATACATGCATCGCTTTGCTTTTATATGGTGGTTGTTTGCCGGAATGACGTTTTACGCTGTTTATAGCTTGATGAAAAAAAATCATACACAATATATAACGGGACAGAGAAAGAGACTATGAACGGACGTGTTTTATTCATTTTGATTTTAGTCTTTTGGTCGGGGCTTACGGCTCAGGCCCTGCCTGTTGCAGAAACACCGGACGTCCTGGTGGAAGAGGCGTTGGCCCGTAATCCGCGATTACAGGAACTTAAACAAAAATGGGCCGCTGACGAAGCGGTGATTCCCCGGGCGGGCGCCCTGCCTGACCCCATAATGAGCCTAAATTTACTGAACCTGCCGGTGGAAAGCCTGGCTTTCAATCAGGAGCCGATGACCGGTAAGCAAATAGCCGTAAAGCAAACCTTTCCCTTTTGGGGAAAACTGGATACCCGGCAAACCATAGCGGAAAAAGGGGCTGAGGCAAGCCGCGCTATGTACCAGGAAGCCTGCAACCGCCTGATACAGGATGTCCGCGTGGCTTGGCTGGATATCGCCTTTGCGGACCGCGCGTTGGACATTACCGCCCAAAACCGCGATTTGATGCGCGAATATGTTAAAATAGCCGAGCAAAAATACGCGGTGGGACGCGGACTGCAACAGGATGTACTCAAAGCCCAGGTGGAGCTTTCCAAACTGGAAGATAAATGGCTGACCTGGCAGCGTAAACGGGCAACGCTGGCGGCGCGGTTGAACCGCTTGTTAAATCGTCCCGCCGGACAACCCTTTGGGCCCACTTCCCCATTGGCGTTTATTCCGTTGCATACCGTGATAGACAGCCTGAGGAAACAAGTTAAAACGCATCGTCCACTGTTAAAAGCGGCGCGCTTCCGTGTTGCGCAAAGCGCGGAGCGTATTGACCTGGCCCGTAAGGCATACGGACCCGATATAACATTGTTTGCCGCTTACACTCAGCGGGATATGCTGCAAAACGGCGTAGGCGGGGCGGACTTTGTCTCCGGCGGCGTTTCGTTTAACGTCCCGCTCTATTTTTGGCGTAAGCAACGTAAACAGGTAGAGGAAAATACCCTGCGTTATGAAGGCGCACGGCAGGCGTATCTGGAAGTGGAAAACAAAGCGTTGTTTACACTGGAAAGCGTTTGGGAAAGCCTGCAAGAAGAGATGCAACGTCTGGAATTGTACCAGACGGGCATTATCCCCCAGGCTTCACAGGCGCTTAATGCCGCGCTGACCGCCTACCAAACCGATAAGGTGGATTTTTTGACGCTGATTAACCAACAGTTAACGCTGTTTAATTTTGAATTGGAATACGAGCGTATCCTGAATGACTACCTTAAAAACCGGGCGCGACTGGAATATGTAACGGGGCGTCGGCTCAAACAATAGTTAAAACCTTCGGGAGGAAGAAATGAAAATGAATTGGAAATGGGCACCATTATGGATTGTTTTGACCTTTTTACCCCTGTTGATCACATCCTGCGGCACCGATGACACACCCGACGGTAAAGCGGTTGCCGAAAAGCAGGATAAAGGGACAACACAACTGTGGACCTGCGGTATGCACCCCGAAGTGATTCTGGATGAACCCGGACAATGCCCCAAATGCGGTATGGACCTGGTACCTGTAAAAAATTCCGGCACTTCCGATGCATCCGGCGAAAAACCCGCCGGGGAACGTAAAATCCTCTATTGGCAGGCGCCGATGAACCCCACGGAAATTTACGATAAACCGGGAAAATCCAAGATGGGCATGGACCTGGTTCCGGTATATGAAGATGAGGTTTCCGCCGGCAGTACCGTCAAAATCGATCCGGTAACGGTACAGAACATGGGCGTGCGTTTTGCCCTGGTCGAAAAGCGTGATTTTGTCCGACCGATACGCACCGTGGGAATGATTACATACAATGAAGAAAAAATGTATGAAATCTCATCCAAAATTTCGGGATGGATAGAAAAACTTCGCGTGAATTACGAAGGCGCGTCCGTTCGCAGGGGGCAGCCGCTTTTGGATATCTATTCTCCGGAGTTGGTTACCACCCAGCAGGAATATCTGTTGGCGCTTAAAAACAAGGCCAAAACCGCCTCCAGTACCTTGGCCTCCATCCGTGAGGGCGCCGTTTCTCTGTTGCAGGCCTCGCGTGCCCGTCTTGAAAACTGGGATATTCCCCCATCCGAGATTGCCACCCTGGAACAAAGCGGTAAGGTACGCAAAACACTTTCCCTGGAATCGCCCGAAAACGGGGTGGTTACCCGTTTGAATATACACGAAGGTCAATTTGTAAAAAGCGGCATGAGCCTCTATCGCATTGCCGATCTTTCCACGGTGTGGATGGATGTAAGTATTTACGATACGGAAGCGGCCTTGGTTAAAGTGGGTCAGCCGGCGGAAGTGGAATTGTCCTACTTGCCGGGCAAACGGTTTCATGGACGGGTCAGCTATATTTATCCCTATCTCGATAGTAAGGCGCGCGACCTGAAAGTACGGCTGGAGTTTAGCAATCAGGATAGGAGCCTTAAGCCGGGCATGTACGGCAATGTCTATATCCAAACGCCGCCGGTTAAGGATGCTCTGATGGTTCCAAGCGAGGCGGTTATCCGAACGGGGACGCGCAATCTGGTTTTCATCGGTCGCGAGGGCGGACGTTTTGAACCGCGTGAAGTGCTAACCGGCGGCGAAAGCGAAGACGGTAAGGTGCATATCATCTCCGGGTTGCTGCCGGGCGAGAAAATTGTGATTTCGGCGCAGTTCCTGTTGGATAGCGAAAGCCGTCTGCAGGAGGCCATCCAAAAGATGTTGGCCGAAAAAGCCACCGCCGGCAGAAAAAATCATGAAAAGGATGCTTCCCCGGCCGGGTGGC
>RFFS01000108.1 GCA_003696775.1 Calditrichota bacterium | reverse complement strand
GTGATTGCACAGCGCAATCTGCCCGGGCACCTGCCTTTTTCCAAATTGCGTAACATTCTGCGGAATAATAAGATACGGCTTGTCTATGAATTTGACGATGCCTTCTGGACATTGCCGTCCAATCATTTAGCCTATAATTTTTATCAACAGATGATGCCGGAACTAAAAAATTATATCAAATCGGCGGATTTGGTAACGGTATCCACCGATTATATGGCGCGTTATGTGGCCAAACTCAATAAAAATGTCCGTGTTTTGGAAAATGCGCTTGATGATGCGTTGTGGACGTTTCGGGAACCCCGTTCCGCGCAGGATAAGATACGTCTGCTGTTTTCAGGAACGCCCACACATCATGATGATCTTAAAATAGTCGTCAAACCCTTGTTGAAAATTTTAAATGAATACGGCGACCGCGTGGAAGTGATTTTATGGGGTAACGAAATTGAGGAATTGATGGCGCTGCCTCAGGTGCAACGCGGGCCCGATTTCACGCCGGACTATACTCTTTATGCCCGGCAATTGCAAAGTCTGGATGTGGACCTGGCCATTGTGCCGCTCGCCGATACGCCCTTTAACCGGGCCAAATCGCATATTAAATGGCTGGAATACAGCGCCTGCGGCATTACCGGTATCTATTCCCGGGTGGGCGCCTATCCCAAACATATTAAAGATAAACAAACCGGTTTGCTGGTCAACAACAGCCATAAGGCCTGGTACCGCGCACTGAAATGGATGCTGGAGCATCCCGAAGAGCGGCTGAAAATGGCCATCCAGGCCCAGGAAGATATTAAAAAGCAGCACACCATCTCGTCTGCTACATCCCGCTGGTACGAAGCCTATGCCACACTGGTTTCCTTGCCGGAAATACCGAAAATACAATCGCCTGTGGTTTCGATAATCATTTTAGCCTGGAATAAATGGGCATTCACAGAAAAATGTTTGAAAGCGTTACAGCACAATACAACCGGTATCGTCTATGAAGTTATTGTGGTAGATAACGGTTCCGATGATCAAACCTGGAAAAATCTGCAAGAATGGAAAGCGTCTTACCCGCAATTGCGTCCCATGCGCAATGAAACAAATCTGGGTTTTTCCGTTGGCAATAACCGTGCGCTTAAAGAAGCCCGGGGCCCGTGGGTGGTCTTTTTGAATAACGATACTGAGCCGCGCCCTCATTGGCTGGACGCCATGCTGGCCATTGCGCAAAACGATCCCTCTGTGGGGGCTGTCGGCGCGAAGCTGGTCTATCCGGATGAAACCATTCAACATGCCGGCGTGGCCATTGTGGATGACCGTAAGAACGGCGATCCCTTGTTGGCGCAGCATATTTTACACGGTCGCCCCAAGGACTTTCCTCAGGCCAACCTGATGATCGAGTTTCAGGCGGTAACGGCGGCCTGTATGCTGATGCCCCGTGAACTGGCCATTAAGCTGAATGGCTTTGACGAGGGATATCAAAACGGATATGAAGATGTGGACCTTTGTTTCCGGATTCGTGAAGCGGGATATAAAGTGGTTTATCAGCCGCATGCCGAGTTAGTGCATCATGAGTCGAAAAGCGGCCCCGAACGCTTTGCTCATGTGGCTGAAAATATTCAACGCCTGCATAAACGTTGGATGGGTAAAATCCGACATGATTTTCGTTTGGAGCCCAACGGAGAAGCGATTCAACTAAACGGTCCGATTACTTTATACACGCCGCCGGGACAAACCGCCGAAACGCCAAAGGACGACCGACCCGGGGTTTCGATAATCATGCTGACCTTCAATGCCCTGGAAATGACGCGGCAAACCATTACATCCGTTCTGGAACATACCCGTTACCCGTATGAACTGATTGTAGTGGATAACGCTTCCGGAGCGGATACCGTGGCTTATCTTAAGGAATTGGAACAGCAGCATCCTCATATTAAAGTGCTTTTCAACAAAGAAAATAAGGGTTTTTCGGCAGGCAATAATCAGGGTGTGGCCGCTTCCGACGGTCATTATGTTTGTCTGTTGAATAATGATGTGCTGGTTGGCGACGGCTGGTTGGAAGACCTGGTGGAAGCGTTTGATCGTGACGCGCAAATCGGTATGGTTAGCGCCATAACCAATAAAGCCAGCGGATTGCAGGTGTTGGCCTCGGTGCCTTATAAGGATGAAACGGGTTTTTATAAATTTGCCAAAGAGTGGCGGCAGGAACACCGTGGTCAGGTTACGCCACGCCGTCGTCTGGCCGGCTTTGTGATGCTTACCAGTCGTGCCATTTACGATGAAATCGGCGGATTTGATGAAATTTACGGACTCGGTAATTTTATAGATGACGACATCAGTCTGAAAATCAGACAAGCCGGTTACGCGCTGATGGTGCATGACGGCACGTTTATCCATCATTACGGCCACAGCTCTTTTAAAGCCAATAATATAGACCTGATGGCTTCCCTGAAGGAAAATGAAAAAATATTTAATCAAAAATGGCCCGATGTGGACTATGACGAACTGTTGGAAATCAAAAATCCGTTGCATGAAGTGCATCCCCGTAAGATAGAGCAGGCTACCCGTGCGCTGAATGACGGTGATGCCCGGCAGGCGTTTGAGTTATACCGGGAAGTTGTGGATGAAAACCCCTTATCCGGGGAAGGACTGATGGGGCTGGCGTTTGCCGCCTTTTTTCTTGGAGAGTTGGAAGAAGCGGAACATGCCTTGTTGCGCGCCCGTTTGCATTTTCCCGAGCACGCGGTGGTGCGCAATCAACTGGGTATGCTCTATGCTCATAAGGGAAATTGGGAACAGGCCGTGCAGTATTTCCAGCAGGCTGCGGAACGGGATGCACATTATGCCGAAGCCCGCCATAATTTATGCCAGGCACTGATCGAAAGCGGCGCTTATGAGAAAGGGCTGACTGTTTTGACGGAGTGGCTGAACACCCATCCGGAAGATGTCACCGGTATGATGATGATGGCGCGATATAATCTTGAAGTGGGTCGGACCGATGAAGCGCGTCAATATCTGGAACGCGTGTTGGAAATCGATCCGCGCAATGACGAGGCACGGCAATTGTTACAGCAGCAGACTACTGCCTCCACGGAAGAGCAGCAGGCGACGGAAATGTTGGAGCAGGCCTATGAGTTGTTGAATAATTTCGACGAACAAAACGCCGAGGCCCTTTTCCATAAAAGTGGCGCGTTGCATCCCGCCCCGGAGGCGCTGTTTGGCGAAGTATTGTGCGCTTTGCGGAAAGACCAGCAACTGCGCGCGGTAACCCTGTTGAATAAAATTACCGATCGTTGGCCGGATTTTGCGCCGGCTTGCAATCAGCTCGGCATCATTCATTTTCAGGATGGGCGCGTGGAAGAGGCCCTGGCCTGGTTTGCCCGTGCCATAGAAAATGACCGTGATTGGTTGGAACCGCAACGAAATTACGGGTTGGCGCTTATTGAAAAAGGTGATTACGAAAACGGAATTGCCACGTTTAATAAAATTATCGGTCAACATCCGGACGATGTGGAATCTTTACTCATTATAGCCGGATTTTATATCGAAGTGGAACGTTGGAACCAGGCGGAGAATATGCTTCAAAAAATTTTAGAGATTGACCCTGAAAATGAAACCGCCCGCAGGCAGTTGACGGAGATAAAAGCTCATCTTGAAATGCCGGCGCCATAATCTGTAATCCCGGGAAAGCGTAATGAAAAAACCATTGATCTCGCTTTGTATGATTGTAAAGAACGAGGCCCTGCGTCTCAACGCCACACTGAAAGCCGCCGGTCCACATGTGGACGAAATCGTCATCGTGGATACCGGATCTTCCGACGGCACTATGGATATCGCCCGTCGTTTTACCGAAAAGGTATTCAGTTTTGAGTGGGTGGACGATTTTGCCGCGGCCCGAAATTATGCCATCTCCAAATGCAGCGGACGCTGGTTGCTCAATCTCGACGCGGATCATGTGCTACATGTTCCATCCCATTTTGACCTGCGTACATTTTTACAAAACAGTAATTATCTGGCTTTTTTTATAGATGAACGTTCCGTGGCGCCGGGTAAACGATTTGCATCGCTCTATCGTTTACTTTTGTTTCGTAACCGGCCGGAATTTCGTTATAAGGGCATTATCCACGAGAATCCGTTGGAAACCATCAACGCCTACGCACAAAAACACCATTCCGGCAAGGCATGGAGCAACCTGCCGGGTGTGTATATCGAACACAGTGGGTATAGCGATCCGCAATTAAAGTTACAGCGCAATCGCCCCTTGCTGGAAAAAGCGGTCAAAAAAGAACCGAACAATTTCCATTACCGTTATAAGTTGTTGATGACCTACAAGGCATTGAATGATGAAGAGCGTTACAGTGAATATCTGAACCGCAGTACACGCCTGATATTGGATAACAACCCGCCGTTAAGTGAATCGGTCATAGGTATCTGGGGATTGTACGGCTATTGGGCGTTGGACAGGAAATTCGCACCGGCCCTGGATATTTTTAAAGCGGGCGCCTTGCAAATCGGTAAAAAAATATTTTGGAGAGATGCTCGTCTCGCCTTGCCGTACAGCCGGATGCTGATGCATTTTGGCGATATGGCGGCGGCGTTTGATATTCTAAACAAAAACCTGCAACAGTGTATCTGCCCGCGCCATATACCGTTTCCGGAAGATGAACGTCTGGATGTGGCCGTTCTGTGGCTGCGATGCGCTACGGAAAGTATGTCGGTGGAACAAACTTTGCGTGTGTTGGGTCGTCGGTCGGAATGGTTTAAAAAAGCGTTGGTAGATGAACAGCAATTTCGTGTTGTTTTGCAAAAACGGTATCCTGAATTGCTTTCCTGGTTGAATCCTGCCGAGGCCAAAACCGAAACAAATGAAGGCACATCCATCAGCTTGTGCATGATTGTAAAGGATGAGGCGCAAAATCTGCCACGCTGTCTGGATAGCGTACGCTCTGTGGTGGACGAAATCATCATTGTGGATACCGGTTCGCGCGATCAAACCGTTTCCATCGCTGAGCAATATGGCGCGCGGATATTTCGCTATGCCTGGAAGGGCGATTTTGCCACGATGCGCAACCTGGCCTTAAAAGAGGCGCGCCATCCCTGGATATTGCATCTCGATGCGGATGAAGCATTGCAGCCGATTGATAAAAAGACCCTTAACATGGTTTTGGACCAGGCGGTGGATGGTCTTGATGTCATTGTGCGAAATCACCAGCCTGAGGCCGATATCGTATCCTTTATGGATGATCGTCAGATTCGTTTTTTCAGGAACAAACCGGGTATCCGTTACCGAAACCGGGTACATGAGCAAATCGGCCCGTCCATCCTGGATAACGGTGGTGAAATTGTCGATGCCAATATTGTCGTCCATCATTACGGATATATGCACAACAACCAAAACCGCGCGCGACGGAATTTACATCTGCTCAATGACGAACTGCGCGCCCATCCGGATGATGCTTATATCCTGTTTAAATTAGGGGAAACCCACAAGGCTCTGGATGATTATGACACGGCCGCCGATTATCTTAAACAGGCACTGCGTAACCCGGGCGGAAAAATCGGCAACGAGATTAAGGAAACCATTTATTTGCGTCTGGCCCAAATCGAATTATCGGCCGGTCATTATGAAGAAGCGGTCAGTTACGGTGAAGGTTGCCTGCGTTTTAACCCGCAAAATTTTGTGGCCATGTATGTGGTCGGCGTGGCTGGTATGTATTGCGGCAGGATCGAGCAATCCATGGCCTATTTTCTGCAATTAAGAGATAATTACGATAAGCATTCCATTGATTTAAGTGACATGGAAAAGCTGATCCGTGCTTTGGAAGAACATAGTGAATCACGCGCGCTCCATTAACAGGAAGAAGAAAAATGTCTAAACCCAGTCTTTCCGTTTGTATGATTGTAAAAAATGAAGAACGTTTTCTCGCCGATTGCCTGGCCAGCGTTAAAGATGTTGCGGACCAGATCGTGGTACTGGACACCGGTTCCACGGACGGGTCCGCGGACATTGCCCGGCGTTTTGGCGCGGAGGTGTATAAGTATGAATGGCGGGATGATTTCGCTGACGCGCGAAACGCTTCCATTAAATATGCGCGTGGCGACTGGATTTTTTGGCTGGATGCCGATGAGCGGCTGCTTGCTGAATCCCGAACCGCTTTAAGGGAGGCGCTCACCACGGAAAAGAAACCTGTTGTTTATGAAATTCAAATCAATAATCATACATTGGACGATGCCAACGCCTATCTTTCCACCGCCTATCGGTTATTCCGAAACGGGCAGGGTATCGCATTTTACGGCCGAATTCATGAACAGGTAGGGTTCACAAAAAAACAGGGAGAAGTCCGTCCGGCGCATATCGTATTGGAGCATCTTGGGTATGCCCTGGACAGTCAAACCGACGCCGCTAAAAAAGAGCGCAATCAACGCTTGCTGGAGCGGATGGTTGCCGAAGAACCCGACAACGCCTATGCCCATTTTACGCTGGGCCAGCATTATAATCTGATGAAACGCTATACGGATGGCGTGCGTCATCTGGAAAAAGCCAGGGAAATCGGCGGGTTGGGTAAACCGTTGACAGCCAGTCTGTACACGATCTTAAGCGAAACTTACCATAAATTGGGCGCTTCGGAGCAGGCGGAACGCATGGCGCGGGAGTCGATACACCTTGAATCGTGCCAGGTAGGCGCTTGGTTCATGTTGTATCAACTGGCCCGGGCCCGCCAGGATTGGGATGAGGCTTTGACATATTTGGACACAATGGCGGAGCATAACCGCACCATCCGTGAAAAGGGCCGCACATTACCCAATGATGTGCTTTTTGAAGATTTAAAAATCGACATAACACGAGCCGAAATATACGCCTCAGCGGGATTATACGGCCGGGGCTTTGAAATCGTGGCCGGATACATAAACCGGGGTAACAAAGATAACCGACTTTGGCGCCGGGCACTGGATTTCGCACTGCAAGCCGAACGCTGGGACGATGCCGAACAACTGGCCACCGCTCTGTTCCGGCAGAACCAAAGTGATCTGAGCTTATTGGACACACTCGGGAAAATATATATTAAACAACAGCGCTTTCATGAAGCCACGCAGGTTTTTGAAGCGCTGACCGCCCAACAACCTGCCCACACGGATTATCGAAGAATCTTGGATCACCTGCGTACTTTAAACCCGCAACCCATGCATTAAGCTAAAGTAAAAAAAGACCTGTCATTAGTGGACAGGTCCCGTTTTGAGTTAGAGAATAATATATGAAGATTATTTGCTGACAGCCTTTTTGATAAAGCCAATGACAGCCAGCAAAACAGCGCCTCCAATTCCCGAACCGGCCACATTGGCCGCCAGACCCGCTATGTCCAGGGATGAGGAATCACCCCCCATTGCCATCCCGAGCATTCCGAGTATCTGTCCTCCCAAACCGCCTCCTAAAATGCCGACGACAGAATTGAGAATCATACCCAGATCAAAATTGGGCATGGATTTACCCGCCACATTACCGCCAATAGCGCCGCTGATTAATTGAATAATAAGTTCCATAAAAAAATCCTTTATTTTGGAAGGCCGTTAATATGTGACCATGGGGTCAAGAGTTTTGGCGTGCTCCACCCACGATTTCACGGCTTTTAAGCCGGGAAGCTGGCGCACCAATGCTCTGCCGGAACCATTGACCTCCGCCATTTTAGCGTGAAGATTTTCGGCGTTGCGGTTGCGCAATTCCTTAACCGTATCCACACCGGCCTTTTCAAGCAATTCGGCGTATTCGCTGCCCACACCTTTAATGCGGTACAAATCGGCCATGTTGACCCATTTAAGAATCAGAGATTCGTCGATCCCTGTTTCCCTGGCCAGCTTTTTACGCCCGCCTTTATCCGCGCCGGCATTAAGTAAGGCACTCACGTTTTTAATTTGGGCGGTGCGTAGTTTCTCCGCGTATTTCGGACCGATGCCCTCTATGTCGCAAATCTTATAATCAGCCATTATATACCTCCTTTAAAAGATTTTGAGTTAAACAGATGTCGTTTAATTTCAACAGCTATGCCAAATAAATGGCATCTATGTCATAAGGTATTGTTATTATTATAGATGGGAAAAATTATAAAGCATGTGAAGGGGTGTGATCAAATCCGATATTGGGTTATTTCACCCGAATCTGTTTGGCAATGTGCTATTTCACAATAGTCGGGAAACGGGGTATTTTAAGTATAATGAAATGTATATTCTGTTTTGCTTCGATATAATAGCCACCGATTGTCTGTCGGTTCGAATGAGAATGGTGGTGTGGAAAATTCATGTGTAGATGAGGATGAAAATAACCACTTATATATTTCTTGATTTAATTAGAACAAAATAATGCTTAACAATAGAGTGCTCTTTTGATTGGACCGGGTAGTTTTGTAATAGAATAATTCTTGGCCCGATGGAACGAAGGGGCTAACAATGACCGTGGATTCAACAAGGGTTGCAAAGTACAAAACAAAGTATCGGTCGATTCGTCAGGAGAAGGTACGTTTAGTTAAACAAAAACGGGCTTATGTGTATTTAATCGAAATAGTATCCGATACCGGTGAAAAGGGTACTAATACGATTGCCGTTTGCTATGGGACTGGAGGCGGCTTGTTTATCAAAAAACCAATACCGCAGCCCGACAAAAACACCCCAGTTGCCCAGTGGCAGGGTCAGGATGCTTTCCAATTCCGTAACGAAGCCTGCCCGCGGCTTGTAATCGTGTGTGCCATAATAAAAATTCGTTAAAGCGGCGGTTTGATACTGAACCCCCACAGCCGTAAGTAAGCTGAAAGGGCCGGGGAAAAAATGCGTGTATAGCTGCACATCCGCTTCCCGGCTTTTATGCGCGCCGGATACATCCTGCAGAAGGGCCAGTCGTAGCACCCAATTCCCGAAAAGCCGTTTACCCACTTGCAAACCGGCTTCCAGGGCGCTACGCCTATCACTTAACTCTTTGTCATCTTTACGGAACTGATGAGTGCGTAACTGTGCCGCCACGGAAGCGAACCAGCCATGCGAACGAAAGAATGTATAGCCCAGGCGATTGGCTTCTATCCATACCGGACCGTAACCGCCAAAGATCAATGGCGCGGGTGTGTATCGGAGAGTTGTACCGGTGTAATTACGATCGGATACACTCATTCCAACGGCCCATAATCCGTAGGCCGGTTTTATAAAATCCCCGGCTAAAACAGGGAAACAGACAAATAATGTTATGAACAAACTTTTAATACGCATTAAATCCTCCAGAATATGAAAACGAGGTTACGGCTTAATTTTCACAAATGATTAACAAAGCAATATCTTTTGGGCTATATTAAAGGGGATTTGATTCTTCCAAGAGCTATCAAATTTGAACCCAAAATACTAAATATTAGCCGTATATTTCATTTAACTGACATTGGCATGCGATGACTGTATTTTACAAGATACAGTGAATGTTTACGGGTATTCTAATTTTTGGTCAAATCATAAAATTATCATTTGAATAATCTGTTTTGAAGAGTACCGGTTCTTTTTAAAGCATTCCGATTATTTAAAACTTAAAAAGGGCTTATTCCTGAACTTTTCTTTTGGCGATGCCTACAAATTCAAGTCTCCCCTCAAGCTCCCTAAAATCCAGATTGATGATTTCCCAACCGTCCGAACCAAGGGATGCGAGATAGCTCTCCAGGTCTTCACGCTTTCGACCTTTAAAGAGACCTGCGGAGGAAACATCCTTGGAGTCGATGATTTTGTATTCATATTTTTTCATAATAGTCTCCCTGATTATTATTTTTTATGGTAAAAAGAATTGAAATTATAATAATGGGTTTCAAAACCAGCAAATATTTGTTTATAGTGGTCAAACCTATAGTCTTATGTATTTTTAATTTATAAATAGACAATGATTTACC
>RFFS01000107.1 GCA_003696775.1 Calditrichota bacterium | reverse complement strand
CTGCTTGAAAAGGCTTATAAAAATAATCTCTTTCTTAGTCCGCGCGCCATTAGCCACGCCTACCGTTATCACGATTTATTTGCAGAGTTTTTACAAAATCGTTTACAACACACCCATCCCGGGATTATCAACACACTGCATATCCGCACAGCGGCTTATTGCGATGATCCCGTGGATAAAATTCATCATTATTTAAATGCAGGTGCATGGCGGGAAACAGTAGAAATCCTTCAAAAGGCCTATGCTGAAATTTTGGAACGTGGCTATATCAGACAATTAAAAGAGTGGATTGCCACCCTTCCCGAGGCGCTAATCGGAGAAAATCCGCTTATGGCGTATCTTTATGGCATATGTGCCATGCAATTAGGCGAATACGTCCTGGCGGAAGAAAAATACAAACTTGCCCTTCGCCTGTATGAACTACAAAATAATACCGATATGCAGGGTGAGGTTCTACTCAAACTGGCCAACATAGGCAGCGCGCTGCATGACAATCAAAAAACACAACATTATTTTCAGCTGGCGCTGACCAAACCCCTGAAACCCTTTCAACAAGTTCAGGCTTACATTACAACGGTTTGGATGAATGTATATGAAACCCACCTCAATCATCCTCGGTTGCTGGAAGCACGCAACAAAGCACTGAACATTGCCCTGAGTAGCATGGACCCCAAAGCCTTAAATATTCTCGGGTTTCAATTACGGGCACCGTTGATTTTTAGTAAAAACGGCTTACAACCCATCGATCGGTTTTGTAATGTCATTTTATCCGGAGAGAAACATCCGGCATCACCATCGCTGATAGGAAGCCTGGCCCTTAAAAACACGATTCTTGTATTTAAGGGAGAATTGGACCGTGCGCGTAATTTACGCAAACAAGCCCTTCGCTTAAGCAAGGAGATGGGGCGTTTTCCATTCATCACTTTGGAATTGGATTTAACTGAATTGTATGATTGTCTGATACGTGGAGACTATAAACTTTTTGAATCCTGCTGGGAAAGCCAATATCAACATTATGAGCAATCCGAGGGTCTCAGGTCGTGGTTGCCGTGCTTTCTGTTTCTCAAGGGCGCGTATCTATACATTCGAAATAACCCACGGGAATTAGCAGAAATTTTGATAATGATAACAAGCGGTGTCAAACAGGATGATCTTCCTGAAAACCACCTGGCTATCGAAACCCTTCAGGGATTGCATTGCATCCTTAACCACGATCCCATTTTGGCGGAAAGTCATTTGAACCGCGCGCTTAACATAGCACAAAAAGCTGTCCATGGTCTTTTGTTTGTTAATGTGTACATCTGGATGGCGCATTTTTATTATTTGAATGGCCAAATCCAGGAAGCCACACAGATAATGCAAGACTTTTATAATCATTTTCCCATGGATGCCCTGCCTGCTTTTTCCCTGAAGGAAGGTCCCGTCAGCGGGCCCTTACTGCAGTTGATAAACCATTCTTCGGCACGGGCCGCCTCTAAAATCTGGCAAACATATTATCAGGAATCCACGCATCCACATATTCTGACACCAAGAGAACATGAAGTGTTGGCGCATATAGCCCGCGGCGCACGCAACAAGGAAATCGCGGATTCCTTATACATTTCCACGCGTACCGTTAAGGCCCATGTATCGCAAATTTTATCCAAATTGTCCGCCCGATCACGTACCCAGGCGGTAAACCGTGCCCGTCAATTAGATATTATCTGAATTCTTTTCTTAAAAATTGTACTAAAGTCCAATGCCTGTCGCATAAGAATATTGTATCCTTTTTATCACGCATCATTTACATCAAGGGGGAAACATGAAAAAAGGATACAAACGACTTGTGTGGGGAACAGGCACGGTATTTCTACTTTTGCTCATTTCCACCGGTTTAATTTATTGGATAAGCGAGAGCCGATTAAATCACATCATTTTCATAGAACCCCATGCGCCAACTATTCCCGGGGACTCCGTTTCCATAGCCCGGGGGAAGCATATCAGTGAAATACGCGGTTGCCGGCAGTGCCACGGTGAAAATCTGGCCGGTCACCTGGTGGTGGACGTACCGGGTATTTTCCGTATTCATGCGTCCAATATTACCGGTGGAAAAGGGGGATTACCCGCGGATTACAGTGATGATGACTGGGAAAGAGCCATACGTCATGGTCGTAAGCCCGATGGTAAACCCTTGCTGTTCATGCCCGTCAGCGAATTCAATAAACTCAGCGATGAAGACGTGGCCAGCTTGATCGCCTATTTAAAATCCCTGCCTCCGGTGGACAATGAATTGCCCGAACAGGAATTTACTCTAATCGCGCGCGCACTTTACCTGTTTGGAAAACTCCCTTTGTTACCGGCAGGAGAATTAAAACCCGATATTACCCATAACCCGGCGCCACCGGCGGGTGTCACCAAAGAGTATGGTGCCTATTTAGCCATCGGATGCAGAGATTGCCACGGCGCGGACTTTAAAGGCGGTCCCATTCCGGGCGGCCCACCGGATTGGCCGGTTGCGCCGGACCTGACCCCCACCGGCAATTTGTCTGAATGGGGCAAACAGGGATTTATCCGGGCCATGCGCTCCGGGCACAAACCCGATGGCACACCCATACGAGAGCCCATGCCTACGCAGTTACTCGCAAATATGACCGACGACGAACTCTCCGCTCTATGGCTCTATCTACAATCACTGACATCAACCCCGATATCAAAATAACAATGGGATAAGGGGGCCGGGGCCCCCGATTTCCCTTAAGGCTTACAAACCATCCAACCAGTACATGGTATTGCTCTGCCCTCTGCGACCAAAAATTAATCTAATACACCCCACACCCTCGCACCGCGTTCCACACTTCTGTATAACATCTTTATTTTCAATCTCTTAAAAGGTATATTGAAATTGATCGTTCATGGTTATAAATTCAGCTCATGAATAAACCATCCATCGCCATCCCCGATATATTCAAACAAAGTTTTAATGGTAAGCCTTTTTCCCATTGTCTGATTTGTGAAAAAGAGTTAATTGCTTCGGGCGCGCACTATATCATCGAAAAAGCCATCCGACACTATCCACGGAACAACACCGAGGATGTTATCTTTGAATACGCCATGTGCGTCACCTGTCATGAAGAGATCATGCGCCATTATTCTCAGGAATCCTTGCAGGCCATGCGTCGTTTTTTTGCGGAACACGTGGATTTTCGTCTTAGACATAATACAATGGTCGATATGGCGAAAAGCAACACGTTTGCCACCTCAGACTGGATTAGGAATTGTCTGATCAAAGGCACGCCCATTGAACATCTCAGGGAGTATCAACTCGGCGCGGAATGCATGGGCGATCAAATGATCCTTTCCGGCATGCCTTACATCATCGGCGGCCCGGCCATCGATGAGCTGACCATGCAGCTTTCCAATGAAACCATCGATCAGATGCGCGGCTATATGGATCAATTTCTCGGCGTGCCGCCGGAATTACGCAAACTGCTTAATGACAGCGGGATTCTGATTTTATAAAGGAATACAAGGAGAACCAATGGCCCGACATATCAAACAACCCACGGTTATTCCGGCCCCCGGGAACCCACCCAAAATAATCCGGGAATTTTTCGGCCATGTTAACAGTGAGGACGGCGCGGTAAGCATCGCGCATATGCAAAGTCCGGCAGGTTGGTCCGAACCGGCACAAACGCCGGAGTTTGATGAATACACACTGGTGTTAAAAGGCTGTCTGCAAGTGGAAACCCGTCATGAAACCATCCAGGTACGCGCCGGCGAGGCCATACACACCGCGGCCGGTGAATGGATTCGATACAGTACCCCTGAAGAAGCGACGGAATATGTGGCCGTTTGTCTGCCTGCCTTTCATCCCGATACCGTGCATCGTGAAGTGTAAACCCGCTTATTCATAACGCAGGGCGTTAATCGGATTCATGCGGGCCGCTTTCCACGCGGGATACATACCGGCTAAAATACCCACCAAAGCGGTTACCAGCAGGGCGATAACCACTACTCCAATCGGCGCGACAAAAGGGATTTTCAATACAAGGGAAGCGGCACCGGACAAACCCAACCCCAGCAAGATTCCCAACATACCCCCTACCATGCTCAATAGCACGGATTCCTGTAGAAACTGGGTTAAAATGCTTGCACGCGTGGCGCCCACCGCTTTGCGGATACCGATTTCCCGGGTGCGCTCGGTAACCGTAACCAACATGATATTCATGACTCCGATGCTGCCAACCAGCAAGGCGATCATTCCCAATAATGAGGCCGCCCATTGCACCTGGGTGGCAATGCCTTCAAAGGTATCCGCCAGCGTTTGATTGTTGAACACACCAAAATTATCGGGTTCGCCGGGCGCCACTTTTCTAAAACGGCGGGTCAGCCCGATGGCCTCATCCATAGCCTGTTGCATGGGCACACCCTGGCGAACGCTTACCGTAATATTTACCGACCGTTCCCGACCGTAAAGCGCTTCAAACGTGGTCAGGGGAATGATAACCAGATTGTCTTTGGAACCGCCAAAGGATTGCATGCCCAAACGCTCCATATAACCGACGACCCGAAATCGGGCGCCATTGATTTTAACGGTTTGACCCAACGGGTCTTCAAACGGGAACAGCTTATCCACCACATCCATGCCCAACACAACCACATTACGCCGGGAGTGTTCGTCTTCCTTTGTTAAAGCCCGACCGTTGCTGATATAATAACCGTTGTTCGGGAAAAATTCGGCCCCGCCACCGGCCACACTGATGTTCGGATTGGTATGTCTTTCCTTAAAACGGATTACCTGACCACCCTGCCATACTTCCGCCCCGACCTGCGCGCAGGATTGACAATGCCGGCGCAAATAATCCGCCAGCTCTTTTTTAATATCGGGACGTTTTTCCAGTTTAGTCATCCCCACCCGGACGCCGGCGTTGCGATCACGTTTTTCTATTTGGAAGGTATGGGCGCCCAAAGCATTTAAATCTTTGGATATATTAGCAAAAAAACCTTCCAAAACTGATACGATGGCTATAACGGTGGCTATGCCGATGGTGATACCCAACAGGGTTAACAGACTGCGCAATTTCCCGTCGCGCAATTGTTCCAGGGCCATATAAAATGTATCTTGCAACATGCTTTTTCCGTTGTTTTATGCGTAACGCAAAGCGTCTATCGGATTCATACGGGCCGCTTTCCAGGCCGGATAAAATCCCGATACGATTCCCGTAAGCGCGGAAAAGAGAAAACCCAATGCGATGGCGCTGAACGGCACACCGCCTTCCACGGTCATCACGGATAATATCATTTGACCGACCAATACACCGGGGAGAATGCCCACCATGCCACCCAGCACGGCCACCGTCACGGATTCCATTAAAAACTGACTCATGATATTGCGCCGCCGGGCGCCCACCGCCTTGCGCAATCCGATCTCACGGGTTCGTTCCGTCACACTCACCAGCATGATATTGGTAATACCGATCCCCCCCACCAACAGTGAAATACCGGCGATTACAATAATAATGGCATATAAAGTGGATGTTGTTTTTTCGTATAAATCCGTCAATTGATCCTGCTGGTTGATGGCGAAATCATCTTCCTTGCCGGGCGCCACTTTTCGTTCCCGGCGTAAAATACCGCGCAGTTCTTCTTTTAAGTCATCAAGCTGACCGGCGTCCGCCGCCTGAACGGCAATCTGCAAACCGCGATGCATGCCAAACACATTGCGGAAGGTGCCTATGGGCACGATGGCGAAATTATCCCGGCTCTGTCCGAAAAACTCACCCTGCTTTTCCAGCACGCCGATCACCGTATAACGCCTGTCGCCAATGCGCACACGTTTGCCCAGTGGCGTCTCCTCATCAAAAAGGGAACGGCTTAATTCGGCGCCCAACACACAAACATTGTGTTTTCCCCGTACTTCCGGCGCGGTAAAAAAGCGCCCGCTTTCCGGAAAAACGCTGCTTATGGCCATAAAGGTTTCCGTGGTGCCCAAAACCGCAACGCCTTCCAATTTTTTTTCTTTATGGCTGATCACACGCTGCGCCATTACCTGCGGGGTTACCGTCTTCGCCAGACGGCTTTGCGCGCGTATGGTCTGATATTCCCGCCAGGTGATGTTTTTACGATTACGGTATTTCCAAAAGTCGTTGCTGATAACCCAGGGGAATTTTTCCACATACACCACGGAGGAGCTGATATCACCCAGCGTGTTGGTAATGTAGCTGTTCAAACCCTGTATGGTGGTCCAAATGGTGATAATGGTGGTTACGCCGATGAAAATGCCGAGCGTGGTCAGGAAAGAGCGCAGTTTGTGGGCTACAATCGAATGCCAGGCCATGGCGGCATATTCACCCACCAGGGCAAAAGCATGGCGGATCATGGCGCGGCCTCCCGGGTCACCGCGGCGTCGGATACGATATTCCCGTCACGCAGGCGGATAATACGCTGGCTGTAACGGGCAATTTCCTCTTCATGCGTCACCAAAATGATGGTGTTGCCTGCTTTATGTAACGTGTCGAACAATTCCATGATTTCCGCGCCGGTTTTGGTGTCCAGATTACCGGTGGGCTCATCGGCCAGGATGAGGGAGGGATTGTTAACCAGTGCGCGGGCGATGGCCACCCGTTGCCGTTGCCCGCCGGAAAGTTCATTCGGCTTATGATGCATACGGTCGCCCAGCCCCACTTTACGCAGGGTGGTTTCGGCAATCCGCCGCCGTTCCGCGCGGGGCACGCCTTTGTAAATCAACGGCAATTCGGCGTTATGAAGGGCATCAGCGCGGGGCAGCAGGTTAAAAGTCTGAAAAACGAAGCCGATTTCGCGGTTGCGGATGGCTGCCAGTTCATCATCACTCATGCGGCTCACATCATGGTCGTTTAGCAGATAGGTGCCGGCAGTGGGCACATCCAAACATCCGATGATGTTCATCAATGTGGATTTACCCGACCCCGACGGCCCCATAATGGCCACGTATTCCCCACGCCGGATGGAAAGCGTCACACCATTGAGCGCCGCCACATCCACACGACCCAACAGGTAGTGCTTGCTTAAATCACGGATATCAATCAGCATGGGCGGCTTCCTTTTCCACGCGTACACGGTCGCCGTCTTTTAGAAGCTTGCTTAATGTTTTAAACGGCCCGGTAATGATTTCATCCCCTTCCTTCACGCCGCTTATAATTTCATAAAAATTGTCGTCGCTAATGCCCAGGGTAACGGGCCGCGCCCGGGCGATGCCCTCTTCCACCACAAACACCACTTCCTGCATCGGCGTTTTGTCTGTTCGTCCGCTCTCTTTCTTTTCCGCAATGGCGGATTCTTCCACGCCGGTTTTCTTTTTCAGTCTTTTCCGTTCCCGGACGGTTACCGCCTGTATGGGTACCCTTGGCACATCATCCACGCGGCGGGTATAAACGTCCACGGTGGCGCTCATTCCTGGCCGAAACATTTTGTCGGCATCCTGTATGGTGATGGTTACTTCAAAATTGGTGATTTCTTCCTGTGTGCCCAGGCCCCGCGTAACGGCGGTATTGGAAATTTCCGAAACATAGCCGCGAAACAGCGTATCGGGGAAAGCATCCAATTCCACGTCGGCGGAATCACCGGCAGCCACACGGACGATGTCGTTTTCATCCACTTCGATCACCGCTTCCATCACACTGAGGTCGGAAACCACCATGATCACATCTTCCTGAAAGGTGGCCCCGATGGCCATCTCGCCGGTTTCCTTGTTTAATTTGGTAACGATGCCGTCCATGGTGGCGTAGAGCAGGGTTTTATTAAGCTGATCGCGCGCTTCGTCCCGGGAGGCTTCGCTTTGCTCGCGCGAAGCCCGTGCAGCCATCCAGTTTGCCTGAGCGGTTTCATACGCTTCGGCGGATATCATCCCTTTTTCATACAGCTTTTGGGTGCGCTCCCAGGCCGCGGCGGCTTTTTTTTCGTTGGCCCGGGCGCCCAGCAAGGCCGATTCCGCGCGACGCAAAGCCGCCCGGTATTGCTCACTGTCCAGCTTTACCAGCAGTTGCCCTTTCCGCACCCGGTCGCCTTCCTTGACATGTATTTCCAGGATTTTTGCCGATACATTGGCGCTGATGTTCACTTCCCGGGCCGGACGGATACGCCCGGAACCGGTCACTTTTTCCAGCACGGTACCCCGGCTCACCGTTTCCGTTTGCACAACCGTCCCTTTGGGTTTGCGCATGATATTGGCCGCCACCACTATCGCCAGCAATACAAGGATGCCGCCTATTATTAATTTCTTTTTCATCAAACCGGCCCTCCGGTGTTATTCATTTATTGATCCGAAAGAACACGCTTTTCTATCACACCCAGTTCGGCGTCCAGTTTGGCCATGGTGATCATGGCATTATATTGAGCGGAAATCAGGGTTTCCTCGGCCTTGGTCAGCTTCACCTGGGCTTCGCGCACATCCAGCGACGTGCCCGATCCGATTTGATAACGTTCCTCCGCCAGCCGCAGTTCTTCCGTGGCGGCGGCCAGATTTTCACGATTGATATCGATGATTTCCACATACGAACGGTAATTTTCATAAAGCTGCCGGATATTGGCTTCAAGCTGCCGTTTATAGGCCAGTAAATTTTCCCGGGCGTTCATTTCATTTATTTTCGATTTCTGAATGTTTACATAATCGTTGAAGCCGTTGAACAGATTCCAACTCACCCTGATGCCATAGGAATTGCTGTAGTTTTGATTAAGATTGGTGTAAATCTTTTCAAAATTTTCATGAAAACGATTGTAATTCCAGTAAACGGACACACGCGGCCACAACACACCCCAGGCCATGGAAGTGGAAAGCGCGCGCGCCTGTACCGTGAGTTCGTTTTTTTTCAGCAAAGGCTGATTTTCGGCGGAAGTTTTAATCAGGGCTTCCGTATCGGTCAAACTTTCAATAACTTCCTCCACGGCGGCCACCTCAAGCGGCTCGGCCGGATTGCGGCCCATTAAGATATTCAGATTGCGGCGGGCGTCTTCCACGGTATTTTTTTGGGTTAATAAATTGATGCGATCATTCCCCAGGTTTACCTTGGCCTGATACACATCCAGCCGGGCCTTGGAACCGAGTTCATACATTTTTTGCGTCCGGTTCAATTGTTCTTTACTGCGTTCCACAGCGGCCTTGTAAGCGTCGTACAGTTTTTGCTGTTTCAATAAATTGAGATAGGCCTCCTGTACATCCCGTATCAGATACAAACGGTCGCTTTGGAACTGCGCCTTGCTGATATTCAGGTCGGTTTTGGATTTTCGGATTTGATTCCACCAAATACCGCCGTCAAACAATGTTTGGTCATAGGTAACCGATGCGGAACTTGAGGATCGCGACACTTTAGGGTTTTTACGCACCTTTTGGGCGTAGATCACATTTCCAAGACTGTCAAATCCAACCGGTTCCGTACTTAAAAATTCCGATTCACCGTCAACCCGTTCACCGCGGCTTACAGACATGGACAGAGTGGGCAAAATGCCTTTATAACTCCCCAAAGCGTCATAATCGGCCGACTCCACATTGTTTTTGGAGATGGTGACATTAATATTGTTTTCCAGCGCGATGGCCACGCATTCCTGAAGGGTCAGTTTTTGAGCCATCAGCGGCGCGCCTACACCCAGGATCATCATAAAAAGAAATAGTGTTCTCATTAAAACTCCTTGTTTTTTTATGGTTATCATTCTTAAAACATATGTGAAATTCTGATGCCGATCAGGGCAAAAACAACATACAACGCCGTAATGGTACCGTAACTTTTTCCGGGAGAGAGTTTATAAACCACGGCAAAGGCCGTCCCGAAAACAAAAATTTTCCATACCGTGAAGATATCCACCATATTGGCCAGTTGAAAAACGACCGTTTTGCTGTCCGCCGGGTCCAGCAATAAGGCCAGGCTGGTATAAATATCAAAAGAACGGTTGATGACAATCAGCGGTAGTTTGATAAGCGCCTCCACAATACCCACCATGCCGGCCCAGGCCGATACGGAAAACAGGGTGCCGAAGGTGGCGTTCCCGCCAAAGACAAAATTACCAAACAACATCAACACCGCGGCCAACAAAGCCGGAATGGCAAAAACGGAAATCACCACCCCGATGGCGGGCATCACGGTTTTCATAAAAAATGACGGGTTTTCCAGGTTCTCCAATACCTTGTCTTTTTGCTCTTCAGGAATCTTTTCCGATTCCAGAATGGACTTTTTCTGATATTCAATTTGAATATCCTGCGTATAGTACATGAATGAAAAACTGACAATCAACGATAATAGGATCGGGAAAAGCCAGTTAGGCCGTTTTACAATGGCCTCAAACGCGGTTTTCGGATCGGTTAATACTCGGGTGGCCAACGCGGCCGGACTAAGAGTGGATTGCTCTTCCATAGGACTCTCCTGTGATTTCGGTTGTAAGGGACGATGAATAATGATAAAAGTTGCGGCATCATCCATAAGGACATTTTCCTCAATTGATACGGACGATGTACGCTAATATAGGGAATACACATAAAGGGAAAAAACATTCAAAATTTGACAAATGGGACGGAGTCCGCTAAATTGTCGGTTGAACAACGAGAAAAAATATGTATCAACTTTCCTTTCACCATGGCATGCATCATCATAGTATCCTGCGTCAGGCTCGCATTGGAGAAAGGGAATAGTTTATCCATAAAAAATGGTCCACAACTTTTAAGCCCGGTTCCCTGCGAGCCGGGCTTTTTT
>RFFS01000106.1 GCA_003696775.1 Calditrichota bacterium | reverse complement strand
TTGGGCAAGGAAGTGGCCATGGAAAAAGAGCTGCGCTTTGCCATCCGTGAAGGCGGCCGTACGGTGGGCGCCGGCGTTGTTTCGGAAATCATTGAATAAGCATGCGTGTAACGGTCTTTCTGGAGTGTACGGTTTGTAAGAACCGGAATTATCGGACAAATAAAAACAAGAAAACACATCCGGAACGACTGGAACAAAAAAAATATTGTGCACGATGTAATGCACGCACATTGCATCGTGAAAGTAAATAAAGAGCTAGGCCTGTAGCTCAATTGGCTAGAGCACCGGTCTCCAAAACCGGGGGTTGGGGGTTCGAGTCCCTCCAGGCCTGCTTTTATATTTTGGAAAGTGAAAAAAATGTTCGACAAAATTCAGCAGTTTTTAGAGAATGTGCAAAAAGAGATGGCCAAGGTAACCTGGCCCTCTCGGGAAGAGTTGATGAACTCTTCGATTATAGTGGTGGTGGTGAGCGTGATTTTCACACTTTATATTTTCTTTGCTGATTTCATTATATCCAAAGTCGTTGAATTTTTGTATTAACGGAACGGGGCGTTTAAGTGGCAGAAAAAAAATGGTACGCACTGCGCATATATTCCGGTAAAGAGGCCAAGGTTAAAGCGCATATCGAGCATGAGATAAAATTGGCCGGCGTGGAAGATAAGATCGGGCGTATCATCATCCCTTCGGAAAACATCATTGAGATGAAGGATGGGAAAAAGCGGGTCAAGAACAAGGTTTTTTTTCCCGGCTATATGATGATCGAAATGGTGCTGGATAATCAGACCAAGCACGTGATTGTCAATTCGCCCGGTGTAATCAACTTTGTGGGCCCCAAAAACGAACCCGTGCCTTTACGACCCCGGGAAGTGGAAAGCGTCCTGGGTAAGATCGAGATGAGTCATGAGAAGGAAGTGAAGGGCAAGGTCGATATTCCGTTTCAGGTGGGCGATGCCATTCGCGTGATCGACGGGCCGTTCAACGATTTTACCGGTTTTGTTGAGGAAATCAATGAAGAAAAGAATAAGGTGAAGGTGAATATCAGTATTTTCGGAAGGCCGACACCCGTGGAATTGGACTTTTTACAAATCGAGCTTGAAAAATAAACAGATTGTTGAGGTTTTTAACCAATGGCAAAAAAAGAAATAGGAAAGATTAAGCTACAGTTACCCGCCGGTCAGGCCAAGCCTGCACCGCCGGTTGGCCCGGCGCTGGGTCAGCATGGTGTTAACATCATGGAATTCTGTAAGGCCTACAATGCCAAAACGCAGGATCAGGCCGGACTGGTAATCCCGGTAGAGATTACGGTATATGCGGATCGTTCGTTCTCTTTCATTACCAAAACACCGCCTGCCGCTGTGTTATTGCTGAAAGAAGCGGGTCTGGATAAAGGTTCCTCGACGCCCAACACCGTAAAGGTGGGCAAGGTGACATCGGAACAGGTACGTAAGATTGCGGAACTCAAAATGCCGGATTTAAATGCCGCCAGTGTGGAGTCTGCAATGCGAATGGTTGAAGGGACAGCCCGCAGCATGGGTATTGTCGTAGAATAATTTGGTTAAGGGGTAATAATGAAGCGAAGTAAACGTTATAACAACGTCGCCACAAAAATAGATCGCGCGTTGGAATACTCTATTGAAGATGCCGTAAAGCTCCTGAAACAATCCGCTACGGCTAAATTCGATGAGACTGTGGAAATCGCCATGCGCCTGGGTGTGGACCCGCGCCATGCCGATCAGATGGTGCGCGGCACGGTTACGCTGCCGCATGGTACCGGTAAGAAAGTGCGTGTTCTTGTGTTCGCCAAAGGCGATAAGGTGCAGGAAGCCCTGGATGCCGGGGCCGATTACGCAGGATTGCAGGAATATGTGGAGCAAATCAATAAAGGTTGGCTCGATTTTGACGTGGCTGTGGCCACGCCGGATGTGATGCGCGATGTGGGTAAGCTGGGTCGCATTCTCGGTGCGCGTGGTTTGATGCCAAATCCCAAAAGCGGAACCGTGACCATGGATGTGGCAACGGCCGTTAAGGAAATTAAAGCCGGTAAAATCGACTTTCGCGTGGATAAAACCGGTATCATTCATACCGGAATCGGTAAGGTCTCCTTTGATGAAGAGAAAATTGTTGAGAATGTAAAAACGTTTGTAAATACGGTGATTAAGCTGAAGCCGGCTGCCGCGAAGGGCACGTATCTGAAATCGATTTCACTCTCCAGCACGATGGGGCCGGGAATCTTTTTGGATACCAACGCTTCGGATTATTCTAACTAATAAATGCGGGATGTAGAAAAATGCCTACAGAACAAAAAATTAAAATTGTAGAGGAATATACACAGAAGTTTAAAGAGGCCAAGGCTGTGTATATTGCGGACTACAGCGGCATCGATGTGGCAACGGTTACAGAGGTGCGTAATAAATTCCGTGCGCAGAATGTGGAGTACAAGGTGCTTAAAAACCGCCTGGCCAAACGTTCTTTTAATGAAGCCGGAATTACAGAGCTGGATGACCATCTGAAAGGCGTTAACGCTTATATCATCGGTTATGATGATCCGGTGGCGCCGGCAAAAATATTTGAAGAATTTAACAAAGGCAAGGAAATACTTCGGTTACACGCTGTGCTGTTTGAAGGCAAGGTGTTTGGCGGTGAAGAAGCTAAAGAAATTGCCAAACTGCCGACCCGCGACGCGTTGATTGGTCAGTTTGTGGGAATGATTAACTCCCCGATGACCAAGCTGGCGGCGACCTTACAAGCACCGATGCAAAAACTGGCCGGTGTGTTACTTGCGCTGAAAGACAATAAAGAATAAGAACATAATCTTTTTATTTGGAGGATTTTAATAATGGCTGATATTACCCGTAACGATGTGCTTTCTTACTTAGAGAATGCCAACATGCTTGAGATTTCCGAACTCATCAAGGAAATCGAAGAAAAATTCGGCGTTACCGCCGCTGCTCCTGTTGCCGTGGCTGCCGGTCCGGTTGCCGCCGCCGGTGGTGCTGAAGCCGCTGAAGAACAAACCGAATTCGATGTCGTACTGAATGCTGCCGGGGATAAGAAAATCCAGGTGATCAAAGTAGTTCGCGCCATTACCGGGTTGGGTCTGAAAGAAGCCAAGGAATTGGTTGACAATGCACCCAAGCCCGTTAAGGAAGGTGTTTCCAAAGCTGAAGCCGAAGACCTGCAAAAGCAGCTTGAAGAAGTTGGCGCTGTCGTAGAAGTTAAGTAAGACCTACTTTTCTGTCCGACCGAACTACATTTGTTGTATCTAAATCAGAGGCTATCCTTTGAGCAAAAAAGCATTAATAAAACGGCATAGTTTCATGCGGATACCCCCGGCGAAGGAATATCCAAATCTTTTGGAAATCCAGACCCGGGCTTTTGAAGCATTTATGCAAATAAACGTTCCGCCCGAGGAGCGTAAAAACGAAGGTCTGCAAGCTGTATTCAATAATGTGTTTCCCATAAGCGACAGCGGCGGGAATTTTGAATTGCAGTTTGTGGAATATTATCTCGACAAGCCTAAATATGATGTGCGCGAATGCCAGCAACTCGGGGTGAGTTATTCCGTGCCGGTTAAAGCCAAAATGCGGCTGGCTATTAAAGACGCCACCGGCGAAACGGATAACTTTACCGAGTTTATTGAGCAGGATGTCTATCTTGGCAACATGCCTTACATGACCGAACGTGGCACGTTTATTATCAATGGCGCCGAACGCGTGATTGTCAGTCAGTTGCACCGTTCCCCGGGTGTGTTCTTTTCGGAAACACGGCATCCCAACGGGACACCGTTGTTCTCCGCGCGTATCATACCTTTCCGCGGGTCCTGGGTGGAATTTACCACCGATGTCAACGATATCATGTATGTCTATATCGATCGTAAAAAGAAATTCCCGGTGACCATGCTGCTGCGTGCCATCGGTTTTTCGCAAAACGAAGATATCGTGGAACTGTTCGGTCTGGGAACCGAAGTGGCTGTCAATCTCAAAAACATGCCCATGTTGATCGGCCAGATGCTGGCCACGGATGTGATTGATAAAAAAACGGGTGAAGTGGTTGCCGAACAGGGTAAGGATATCACCGAGGAAATCTTTAATCAATGCCTGGAAGTGGGCATTAAAAAAGTGAAGGTGATTAAGCCGGGTGACATGAACGCGCCCAACATCATCCTGAACACCCTGCGTAAAGACCCGACAACGACCGCGGATGACTCCATAGAAGCCATCTATCGTCAGTTACGCTCCGGCGAGCCGCCCGATATCGACACGGCGCGCGCGCTGATCGAACGTATGTTCTTTAATGAAAAACGCTACGACATGGGCGCGGTGGGGCGTTACCGCATCAACAAAAAGCTGCATCTGGATATCCCTTACGATACCACGGTGCTGACCCGTGAAGACATCACATCGATCATCAAATACCTGATCGATCTGCGTTACGGCATTAAATCCACCGATGATATCGATCACCTTGGTAACCGTCGTGTACGTACCGTTGGGGAACAATTGGCCGCGCAGTTTAGTCTGGGACTATCGCGCATGGCCCGTACCATCAAGGAGCGGATGAATATCGGTGATTCCGATAAGCTGACGCCGCAGGATCTGGTCAATGCCCGTACCATCAGCTCGGTTATCAATACCTTTTTTGGTACATCGCAGTTGTCGCAGTTTATGGATCAAACCAATCCGCTGTCGGAAATGACCCATAAGCGGCGTCTTTCGGCATTGGGTCCGGGTGGTTTAACACGTGAACGCGCAGGTTTTGAAGTGCGCGACGTGCATTATACCCACTACGGTCGTTTATGTCCGATTGAAACGCCGGAAGGTCCGAACATCGGTTTGATTTCCTCGCTCTGTGTGCATGCCAAAATCAATTCATTCGGATTCATCGAAACCCCGTATCGAAAAGTTAAAAATGGCGTGGTTACCGATGAAATACATTTCCTGTCCGCCACGGAAGAAGACGATTTTACCATTGCCCAGGTCAACGCACCCGTGGATGAGAAAGGTAAGTTCGTCAATGACAAGGTGAAAGCGCGTATTAAAGGTGATTTTCCCGTTGTGGCGCCGGAAGATGTTGATTTTATGGATGTGGCGACAAACCAGATCGTATCTCCGGCTGCTTCGCTGATTCCCTTTCTGGAACATGATGATGCTAACCGCGCCCTGATGGGCTCGAACATGCAGCGTCAGTCCGTACCGTTGCTTATCCCGGATTCGCCCATTGTGGGAACGGGCATGGAACAGCGTGTGGCGGAAGATTCCGGAACATTGGTAATCGCTGATTATGACGGTGAAATTTCCTATGTGGATGCATCAAAAATCGTTCTTAAGCTGGACACGCCTATCAAGGCGACCTCCGGCAAGGAGCGTTTGATGGAGCCGATAACCGAAATCACGTATGAACTGCGTAAGTTCAACCGAACCAATCAGGATACCTGTATCAATCAGCGTCCGTTGGTAAAAGCCGGTGAAAAGGTGAGCAAGGGGCAGGTTCTGGCCGACGGTTGCGCTACGGACAAGGGTGAACTGGCTCTCGGACGCAATGTGCTGGTAGCCTTCATGCCCTGGATGGGATATAACTTCGAAGACGCTATTATCATCAGCGAGCGGATAGTCCGTGATGATGTTTATACCTCCATTCATATCGAAGAGTTTGAATTGCAGGTGCGGGACACTAAACGCGGGGAAGAAGAACTGACCCGTGAAATTCCCAATGTTAGCGAAGAAGCCACCAAAGACCTGGATGAACATGGGATTATCCGTGTGGGGGCCGAAGTAAAAGCCGGTGATATCATCATCGGTAAGGTAACGCCGAAGGGTGAAACCGATCCCACGCCGGAAGAAAAGCTTCTTAAGGCGATCTTCGGCTCAAAGGCCGGTGATGTGAAAGACGCTTCGCTGAAAGCGCCTCCCGGTATGCGCGGCACGGTTGTGGCCACCCGATTGTTCACCCGTAAGAAAAAAGATGCGAATACAAAAAAAGATGACAAGGAAGCGATCGAACGCCTGGAAATGAAGGCGCAGATTCAACGCGAAAACGTGATAAAAAAACTCGCCGAGAATCTTTCGGATCACTTCAAGGGCATGGTATGTGAAACCATCAAGTATGTGGATGGCAAAACAGCCATAAAAGCCAAAACAAAAATAACAAAAGATACCTTCAGCTCGGTGGATGTGACCCATCTGGATATAAACTCCACCTGGTTTAAAGAAGATGAGAAAAACACCTTTGTTCGCCAGATTTACGCGGATTTCCGTCAGGTGAATATGGATATCGAAAATGAGCTGAAGCGTGAAAAACACAAGGTGATGATTGGCGATGAGCTGCCTCCGGGTATTGTTCAGCTGGCCAAAGTGTATATCGCCGAAAAACGTAAATTACAGGTTGGGGATAAGATGGCCGGCCGGCACGGAAACAAAGGTGTGGTATCACGCATCGTGCCGATGTCGGATATGCCTTTCCTGAAAGACGGTACGCCCGTTGATATCGTGTTGAACCCGCTCGGTGTACCTTCCCGTATGAATATCGGTCAGATATTCGAAACCACATTGGGATGGGCCGGCGCCAAACTGGGCAAAAAATACGCCACACCGGTCTTTGACGGTGCATCCATGGAAGATATCGTTAAGGAACTGGAAGAAGCGGGGCTGCCCACCAAGGGGAAAATACATTTGTATGACGGACGTACCGGCGAACGGTTTGATCAGGAAGTGACAGTGGGTATCATTTACATGCTTAAGCTGTCTCACCTGGTTGATGACAAAATTCACGCGCGTTCCATCGGGCCTTACTCGCTTATTACACAGCAGCCGCTGGGTGGTAAAGCGCAGTTCGGTGGACAGCGGTTTGGTGAAATGGAAGTGTGGGCGCTGGAAGCCTATGGCGCCGCCTATACCTTGCAGGAAATCCTTACCGTTAAAAGTGATGATGTCACAGGCCGTTCAAAAACCTATGAAGCGATTGTTAAAGGTGAAAATCTGCCCGATCCGGGAATACCGGAATCGTTTAACGTATTGATACGTGAACTTCAGGGGCTCGGCCTTAAAATCCGCCTCGAGTAGTCGTCGGGATTTTTGCCTGTAACATTTTAAAGGAGCTTTGCTTTGCAAATAAAAAGAAGTCCAAACAAATTCAATAAAATCATTATCGGATTATCCTCCGCCAATGATATTTTGGAACAATCCTACGGTGAAGTTACCAAGCCGGAAACCATCAATTATCGCTCGTTCAAGCCGGAAAAGGACGGTTTGTTCTGCGAAAAAATCTTTGGTCCGGTTAAGGATTGGGAATGTCATTGCGGAAAATACAAGCGTATCCGTTATAAAGGCATAATTTGTGATCGCTGCGGCGTGGAAGTTACCCAAAAGTCCGTACGACGTGAACGGATGGGACATATCTCCCTGGCTGTTCCGGTGGTTCATATTTGGTTCTTCCGTTCGCTGCCTTCCAAAATCGGTTACTTGTTGAACATTTCGCCCAAAGACCTGGAACGTATAATCTATTATGAAAATTACGTGGTGATCAATCCGGGTCAAAGCGATCTGAAATTCAAACAACTGATTAATGAAGAAGAATATTTTAATCAGTTGGACGCGCACGGTGAAGGCAACGATGATCTGCCGGATGATGATCCGAATAAATTCATCGCTAAAATCGGTGGCGAGGCCATATATCATTTGTTAAAGATGATCGACCTTGAAACCAGCGCCGTACAACTGCGCAAGGCGGTCAAAACGGAGACCTCCGAACAGAAACGCACTGAAGCCCTGAAACGCCTGAAAGTGGTGGAGGCGTTCCGTGTTAAGGAAAAAAACACCGAATACCGCAACCGCCCGGAATGGATGGTGCTGGATGTTATTCCGGTCATTCCGCCGGAGTTGCGTCCGTTGGTGCCGCTGGAAGGCGGTCGTTTTGCCACCAGTGATTTGAATGACCTTTATCGTCGCGTTATTATTCGTAATAACCGATTGAAAAAACTTCTGGAAATCAAAGCTCCCGAAGTCATTTTGCGTAATGAAAAACGTATGTTGCAGGAATCGGTGGATTCTCTTTTTGACAATTCCAAGCGTTCCGCAGCCATGCGTTCCGATGGTGATCGTCCCTTGAAATCGCTTTCCGATATGCTGAAAGGAAAGCAGGGCCGTTTCCGTCAAAATCTATTGGGTAAGCGCGTGGACTATTCCGGCCGTTCCGTTATTGTGGTGGGTCCGGAGCTTAAATTACATGAATGCGGTTTGCCCAAGGATATGGCTATCGAACTATTTAAGCCGTTCATTATCCGCAAACTAGTGGAACGGCGTTATGTAAAAACCGTGAAAAGCGCCAAAAAGCTGGTGGAACGGCGTGGCCCGGAAGTCTGGGATATTCTCGAGGAGATTATTGAAGATCATCCGGTATTGCTCAACCGTGCCCCCACGTTGCACCGTCTGGGTATTCAGGCGTTTCAGCCCGTGCTCATAGAAGGTAAGGCGATCCGTTTGCATCCTTTGGTGTGCGCGGCGTTTAACGCGGACTTTGACGGTGACCAGATGGCGGTTCACGTGCCGTTAAGCTATGAAGCGCAGGTTGAAACCAAATTGTTGATGCTGGCCAGCCATAATATCCTCTCGCCGGCCAATGGGAAGCCGATTGCCGTGCCCAGTCAGGATATTGTTTTGGGATGTTATTATCTCACCAAACTGGACCCCGTGGCTACCCTGGGCAAGGATATGATCTTCTCTAACGAAAAAGAAGTCATCATAGCCTACGATATGGGCAAAGTAGGCTTACATACCGGTATTCAGGTGCGCATCGACGGTAAATTGATCAAAACCACCACCGGTCGGGTCATTTTTAATCAGATCGTCCCGAAAGCCGTGGGCTTTGTAAATCAGATTCTTTCCAAAAAAGCCCTTTCAAACCTGATTGCCGAAGTTTATCGCGTAACAGGCAATAAAACCGCTGCGGAGTTTTTGGATAATCTGAAGGCCATGGGTTTCAACTCGGCCATGCGTTCCGGCGCCTCCGTCGGGCTGTCCGATATTAAAATCCCGCAGGAAAAGTATGAGATGATCGAAGAAGCCCAGGAAGAGGTGGATGAGATTATCAATCAATATGAAATGGGTTTTATCACCGACGGTGAACGATATAATAAAGTGATAGACGTGTGGACGCGTACCTCATCCATGGTAGCCGAAACCATGTTCCGTAAACTGCAAAACGACCGTCACGGTTTTAATCCCCTGTACATGATGTCGGATTCCGGCGCACGGGGTAGCAAGGAACAGATTCGGCAGTTGGCCGGTATGCGCGGATTGATGGCCAAGCCTCAAAAATCCTTAACCGGTCAAACCGGTGAAATTATCGAAAACCCGATTACGGCAAACTTCCTCGAAGGTTTATCGGTGATCGAATATTTTATTTCCACGCACGGCGCCCGTAAAGGTTTGGCGGATACGGCCCTTAAAACAGCCGATGCCGGTTACCTGACACGTCGTTTGGTGGATGTGGCCCAGGATGTGATTATTACTGAAGAAGATTGCGGCACCATTCTCGGCCTGGAAGTAACCGACCTGAAAGAAGGGGAAGAGGTCATCGAACCGTTGGCCGAACGCGTTATGGGTCGCGTGGCCGCGGAAACCATTCGTGATCCGGAAACACGTAAAATTATATGCAAACGGAACGAGCTGATTGATGAAGAAGCGGCGGAAAAGATTCATACCTCTCTGATTCAATCGGTAAAGGTGCGTTCCGAACTGACCTGTGAAACCCGTCAGGGGCTGTGCGCCAAATGCTACGGGCGAAACCTGGCCACCGGAAATATGGTGGAAGTGGGCGAGGCCGTGGGCGTTATGGCCGCCCAAAGTATTGGTGAGCCGGGTACCCAGTTAACGTTGCGTACCTTCCACATCGGTGGTACGGCTTCCCGTATCGCTTCCGAATCCCAGGTAGAAGCCAAACTGAACGGACGCACTAAATTCACCAACATTAAAACCGTTACCAATAATGATGGCCAGCGCATGGTTATCGGGCGTAACGGAAAGGTGGAATTGATGGACGCCGACAACCGTTCCATAGCCACCTATAACATACCCTACGGTTCCATTATTCACGTGGAAGATCAGACCGATGTGAAAAAAGGCGATCTGATCTTCGAATGGGATCCCTACTCATCCGTTATTGTTGCCGATAAATCGGGCCGGGTGAAATTTCAGGACTTGCTTGAGAACCATACATTTAAAGAAGAACTGGATGAACAGACCGGACGTAAACAGCGTGTGGTGATCGATTCCAAGAATAAAAATCTCAATCCGCAAATCAACATCACCGATGAAGATGGGAATGTCATCAGTCAGTTTATCATTCCCGTTAAGTCCTTCCTGCAAGTTAACGACGGCGCGGACGTACATGCCGGTGACATACTGGTGAAAATCCCCCGTGAGTTTGGTAAAACCCGCGATATTACAGGTGGTTTGCCACGTGTCGCCGAGCTGTTTGAATCACGTCAGCCCAAATTGCGTGCCGTTGTGAGCGAGATTGACGGTTATGTTAAGTTTGGAGCCATAAAACGCGGTGTACGTGAATTGATTGTGGAATCCGAACTGGAAACCAAGAAATATTCCGTATCGCACGGTGTGCATATTCTGGTTCATGAAAACGATTTTGTTGAAGCCGGTGAACGTCTGACGGACGGCGCCATATCGCCGGATGATATTCTGGCCATTAAGGGGCCCGGTAAGGTTCAGGAATACCTGGTAAATGAAATTCAGGAAGTCTATCGTTTACAGGGTGTTAAAATCAACGATAAACACATCGGTATTATTGTACGGCAGATGCTGCAAAAGTACAAAGTGAAAGATTCCGGTGACACGCGATTCCTGAATGGCGACCAGGTACATAAAGCCGACTTCATGGAAGAGAATCAGCGCATACACAATAAGATAGTAATCGACGATCCGGGCGATTCTCTTTTTAATGAAGGGCAAATCACGGATAAGAAAACGGTGGAAGCCATCAATCGCGATCTAAAAAAAGCGGGCAAACAACCGGCCAAATACCGCAAAGCGCAACCGGCCAGTTTTACGCCCCTGTTGCTGGGAATTACCCAGGCGGCATTAACTACCAAGAGTTTCATATCCGCGGCGTCTTTCCAGGAAACAACCCAGGTGCTTACCGACGCGGCTACGGCCGGCAAGGAAGACGAACTGATCGGTTTGAAGGAAAACGTCATTATGGGACATTTGATTCCCGCCGGTACCGGATTGAAGAAATACGATACCATGCGCATGGAATTGGATGAGTCGCTGTTGCAAAAGGAAGAAGAAACCGACTCGGAAGATGTTGAAGAAACTGAAGAATAAATGTTAATAATGTTTGACCCGGGTAAAATGATTTATTAAATTACCTGTCTGCAACTTTTTGGAGGTTATTTTGCCAACAATCAATCAGCTGATCCGAAAAGGACGGAAATCAGTCGTTAAAAAGAATAAAGCGCCGGCGCTCGGCGCCTGTCCGCAAAAGCGCGGAGTGTGCACGCGTGTTTATACCACCACGCCGAAAAAACCGAACTCGGCTCTGCGTAAGGTGGCCCGTGTGCGTTTGACAAATGCCATTGAGGTAACGGCATACATTCCGGGTGAAGGTCATAACCTGCAGGAACACTCTATCGTGTTGATCCGCGGGGGGCGTGTGAAAGATTTGCCCGGTGTACGTTATCATATCGTACGTGGCACGCTGGATACCACCGGCGTGGAAGACCGTAAACAAAGCCGTTCCAAATATGGAACCAAAAAACCTAAATCCTGATGTAAGGACTCTGTGGAGAGAATATGCGTAGAAGAAGACCACCGAAAAGAACCATACTGCCGGACCCGAAATACAAAGACCTGGTCGTGGCTAAATTTGTAAACGGCATGATGTTGGATGGCAAAAAAAGCGTGGCTGAAAAAATATTTTATGATGCCCTGGACATCATTGAAGGTAATTTAAAAAAGAATCCTCTGGATGTGTTTAAAAAAGCCATGGAAAATGTTGCGCCGTTGTTGGAAGTGAAATCCCGGCGTGTGGGCGGGGCCACCTATCAGGTGCCCGTGGAAGTACGCGCAAATCGTCGCCAGGCGCTGGCCATCCGCTGGTTGGTGCGTTATGCCCGTCTTCGTAATGAAAAAACCATGGCCGAAAAACTGGCAGCGGAATTTATGCTGGCCTATAAGGGCGAAGGCGCCAGTGTGAAGAAAAAAGAAGATACTCATAAAATGGCTGAAGCCAACAAGGCTTTTGCACACTTTAGATGGTAAGGAACGATCAGTAAACAATGGCACGAAAAACGAAACTGGAAAAGCTGCGTAATATCGGGATTATGGCCCATATTGACGCGGGTAAAACGACAACTACGGAGCGGATTCTCTATTACACCGGTCGTTTGCATCGCATGGGCGAAGTTCATGAAGGTGGCGCGACAATGGATTGGATGGAGCAGGAAAAAGAGCGGGGTATTACCATTACCTCCGCCGCTACCACCGCTCAATGGCATGATCATATTATTAATATAATCGACACGCCGGGTCACGTTGACTTTACGGTGGAAGTGGAGCGTTCGCTACGTGTGTTGGATGGCGCCGTGGCTTTGTTTTGCGCCGTGGGTGGCGTGGAGCCGCAATCGGAAACGGTATGGCGTCAGGCCGATAAATACGGCGTGCCGCGGATTGCTTTTGTGAATAAAATGGATCGTGTGGGTGCGGACTTCTATAATGTGTTGCAAATGATTAAGGATCGCCTGGGCGCAACGCCGGTACCTTTGCAAATACCCATTGGTGACGGTGAATTATTTACCGGCTTGATCGATCTGGTAACCATGCGCGCGGTACTTTATAACGATAGCACGCTTGGCAAGGAATTTGAAGAAGCCGAAATTCCGCATGATCTGGTGGAAAAAGCGGAAGAGTATCGCAATATGATGCTGGAAGCCATCTCCGATCATGATGAAGAACTGATGGTGAAATATCTTGAAGGCGAGGAAATCGCACCGGAAGAGATTAAATCCGCTGTGCGTAAAGCGACCTTGGATTTATCCATTACCCCTGTGTTCTGCGGTTCGGCCTTTAAAAACAAGGGTGTTCAAAAACTGTTGGATGGCGTGATTGATTATCTGCCTTCACCTTTGGATATCGGCGCTGTTACCGGCACGGATGTGGACGGTGATGAAGAGATGAAGCGCGAGCCTTCCGATGATGAGCCTTTTGCCGCTCTGGCCTTTAAGGTGATGGTTGATCCTTATGTGGGACGCCTGACCTTTTTCCGGGTCTATTCCGGAGTGTGTGAAGCCGGTTCCTATATTTATAATGCCACAAGTGGTAAAAAAGAACGAGTGGGGCGTTTGTTGCAAATGCACGCCAATCACCGTGAAGATATCAAAGAAGTGCGTACAGGTGATATCGCCGCTATGGTCGGTTTAAAAAATACCCGAACCGGTGATACACTATGCGACGCGAATAATCAAATAGTTCTGGAATCCATGCATTTTCCGGAGCCTGTAATATCCGTGGCTATTGAGCCTAAAACCAAGGCCGATCAGGAAAAGCTGAGCCAGTCTTTGGTTAAACTGGCGGATGAAGACCCTACTTTCCGTGTGCGCACCGATGAAGAAACAGGGCAGACGATTATTAGTGGGATGGGTGAGTTGCACCTGGAAATCATCATCGATCGCTTGCTGCGCGAATTTAAAGTGGGCGCCAATGTGGGTAAACCGCAGGTATCCTATAAAGAGACCATTACCAAAACCGTTGAAGCCGAAGGTAAATTTGTACGCCAGTCCGGTGGGCGTGGTCAATATGGACATGTGGTAATCGAAATTAGCCCCAATGAGCCCGGTAAGGGTTTTGAATTTGAAGATAATATTGTCGGTGGGGTTGTCCCGAAAGAATACATTAACCCGGCACGCCAGGGTATGGAAGAAGCCATGAAGAACGGCGTTTTGGCCGGTTATCCGCTGGAAGACATCAAAGTGCGTCTGTTTGACGGTTCGTATCATGATGTGGACTCCAACGAGATGGCTTTTAAGGTGGCCGGTTCCATGGCGCTGCAAAACGGCGCTAAAAAAGCAGGCGCCGTGTTAATGGAACCCGTTTTCAGTATCGAAGTGGTGGTTCCCGAAGAATATATGGGCGATGTGATTGGCGACCTGAATTCCCGCCGCGGTAAAATTTCCGGTATATTGCCGCGTAAAGACGCTCAGGTGGTAAGCGGTCACGTGCCGTTGAGTGAGATGTTTGGTTATGCGACCGTTTTGCGTTCCATTACGCAGGGCCGGGCCGTTTATTCCATGCAGTTCTCGCATTATGAAAAAGTACCGGATAGTATCTCAAAAGAAATTATTGAAAAAGCGCAAAACGCTGATTAGTAAGTTTGCAATTTGCGAATTAAGGAGTTTTAAAAATGGCCAAAGAAAAATTTGATCGAAGTAAACCGCACGTAAACATCGGAACGATCGGTCACGTTGACCACGGAAAGACAACCCTGACCGCCGCCATTACGCAGGTACTGGCCAAGCGTGGTTTGTCTCAGGAACGTTCTTTCGACAGTATTGAC
>RFFS01000105.1 GCA_003696775.1 Calditrichota bacterium | reverse complement strand
GACAGCCTGCCGGAATTTTTGGCCCGTTTTCGACGCCTGTTGGGGCGCGCCATTCCGGAAGAACGGGATCTGCAATTGTTGCATAAAATCATACAGATTCTATCCGATCCTAAATACCGCCGGTAGGGAAAGGGCCGGACATTCGATACGCCCGAAACGTTTGTTGACGCAACGCGGCACTGTTGCCCCGATTGGTTTCTGTGTGTAAGCTTCCTGCTTTGTTAGTGTCTGTTTTGCTTTTCCAGAGGTAATTCCCATGACAATACACCATTTAAGAAACGCCACCTGTGTCCTGGAATGCGGGGATCGGCATATTCTTGTGGACCCGATGATTGGCGCGCGGGGCACACTGCCGCCCTTTGCCCACATACGCTTCAAAGCTCTGAGAAACCCCCTGGTCGATTTGCCGGACAACGCCGCTCCTCTGTTACAAAAAGTGACCCATTGTTTGATCACGCACAGCCAAAAATGGGGAATACGGGCGTTGCGCCACAGCGATCATCTGGATGACGCGGGCACGGCCTTTTTGCGTGAACGCCGCATTCCCGTTGCCACACTCGCGCGGGATGCCGCGGCGCTGAAAAAAGAAGGCTTGCACATCGAAAAGGAGTTGGAATATGGTAAGGTCGTACCCTTTTGTGGCGGCATCATTCAGGCGGAGCCCGCGCAACACGGTCACGGATGGATACGCCATTTTATGGCCAACGGCGCGGGATATCTGGTACGGTTTCCCGATATACCGTCCCTTTATCTGAGCGGCGATACGGTTTTCACACCTGTGGTGGAACAGGTATTAACCGAACAGCGGCCCGATATTGTGGTTATGGCGGCGGGAACGGCGACTCTCGATGTGAGCACACCCATATTAATGACCGTGGATGAAATGATGCGCTTTGTCCGCACGGCGCCCGGCCTGGTGATCGCCAATCATCTGGAAGCCCTTAACCATTGTCCCACCACCCGCCGCCGATTGAAAGATGCGCTGGAAAAAAATGGTCTGGTGGACAGAGTGTGGATTCCCGAAGACGGTGAAGCACGCACCTTTAACTGAATTCCGTCACGGGATAAAAAAAAACGGGTAAGCGCTCATGCAGCCTACCCGTTGAATTCCTATAGGGGATGGTTATTCATAAGCGCGCCGCTTATTCATCCTCCTTGAGAATTTTGTTTAGATCGGTGAGCATGCCCTTGGCGTCGCCAAACAACATCATGGTTTTATCATCGTAAAACAACTCGTTATCCTCCCCGGCGAAACCGGTGGCCAGACTGCGTTTGATAATCATGACCCGCTGTGCCTGATCCACATTGAGGATGGGCATGCCATAGAGCGGGCTGTCTTTTTTGTAACGCGCCGCGGGATTGATAACATCGTTGGCGCCCACCACCAGAGCCACATCGGTGCTGGCGAAATCATCATTGATTTCATCCATTTCCACCAGCTTGTCATACGGCACATTGGCTTCGGCCAGCAATACATTCATGTGTCCCGGCATCCGTCCGGCCACGGGGTGAATGGCAAAACGCACTTCAATGCCCCGTTTTTCCAGTAACTGCATCAGTTCATGCATCACATGCTGCGCCTGAGCCACGGCCAGTCCGTAACCCGGTACGATGATCACCGATTCGGCGTTTTCAAAAATCATGGCCGCGTCATCGGCGGTATAACGGGTAACGGTACGTTGTTCACCACCCGAGGCGGCGGTGCCGGAATCCGTGCCCACGGCGCCGAACAGAACGTTGGTTAGCGAACGGTTCATGGCCACACACATAATTTGGGTCAGGATAATGCCGGAAGCGCCCACCAGCGCGCCGCTGATGATCAGGACATTATTGGAGAGCACAAAACCGGTGGCGGCTGCCGCTAAACCGGAATAACTGTTGAGTAAAGAAATAACCACCGGCATGTCGGCCCCGCCGATGGGTATTACCGAGGTAACGCCAAGCACGGCTGCAATACCGACGATGATCAGTAAATACAATTCTCCGTTAAGGGTATCCATGCCAAAGTACCAGCCCAGTCCGGCCGTGGCGATCAAAATCAGGGCGTTCAGCGTCATCTGGCCTTTAAACACTATCGGTCGTCCGGGCATGATGCCCTGCAGTTTCAGAAAAGCCACCATGCTTCCCGTAAAAGTGACCGTACCGATCAACAAGCTGAGTATCAGTGAAATCACCACATCCGTGCCGCCGACGGTATGATTGGTGTTCACATATTCCGCGTAGGCCACAAAGGTGGAAGCGATACCCCCGAAACCGTTGAACAAGGCCACCATTTGCGGCATCTGGGTCATTTCCACCTTTTTGGCGGCTATGGCGCCGATGGCTCCGCCGATGATGATCCCGGCAATGATATAGGTAAAATCGATGATATGTTTATCCAGCAGGGTGATCACAATGGCCAGAAACATACCGAGCATGGCATACAAATTGCCCACGCGCGCCGTTTTAGGCGAGCTCAGTTTCATTAACCCCAGTATAAATAAAACCGAGGCGATCAGATAGATTACATTCGACAGCACATCCATTATTTCGCCTCCTGTTTTTTATCTTTTTTAAACATTTCCAGCATGCGGTCGGTCACCATAAAGCCGCCCACCACGTTGATGGTGGCGCTGATAACGGCCAGCATGCCCAAAATCTGCCCCAGCGTGGAATGGCCCGCTCCGGCGCTAATCAGGGCGCCGACGATGGTGATACCGGAAATCGCGTTGGAGCCGGACATCAACGGGGTGTGCAACAGAGGCGGTACTTTCGTAATCACTTCAAAGCCGACAAAGATGGCCAATACGAATATGTAAATGGAAAATAAGATGGTTTCATTCATGACAGCTAACCCTCATTATGTGTTTAAGATTTTTTCCACGAGGCCGTTGACCACTTTCCCTTCCCTGATCACACAGGCGCCCCGGGTGATTTCATCTTCCCAGTCGATGGCTTCTTCCTTAAAGATATGCCGGAAAAGATTGGTGATGTTTTTGGAATACATCTGGCTGGCGTGCACCGGCAACAGGGCGGGCAGGTTGATCGCGCCATAAATGTGAACACCGTGTTTTTCCACCCACTGTCCCTTTTGAGTGGCGGCGGTGTTGCCACCTTGTTCCGCGGCGATGTCGATAATCACCGAACCGGCGGGCATCATTTTGATCATTTCCTCAGTGATCAGGATAGGGGCGGCTTTGCCAAATACCTGGGCGGTTGTAATCACCACATCGGTTTTTTTCAGCCTGCCGGCAATCGCTTCCTGTTCTTTTTTCAGGAATTCATCCGACATTTCCCTGGCGTAACCGCCTTCGGTTTCGGCGTCTTCCGGCATTTCCATTTCCACAAAACGGGCGCCGAGACTTTCCACCTGTTCTTTTACAACCGGCCGGGGATCAAAGGCCTCCACACGGGCACCGAGGCGCTTGGCGGTGGCAATGGCCTGCAAACCGGCTACCCCGGCGCCGAGTACCAGCACCTGTGAAGCAGCGATGGTTCCTGCCGCGGTCATCATTAATGGAAATATTTTACCGAGCTTATTGGCGCTGATCAAAACAGCTTTGTATCCGGCCAGTGTGGCCTGGGAACTCAGGGCGTCCATGCTTTGGGCGCGGGTGATACGCGGCACAAAGCCCATGTCAAACGCGGTAAGATTTTTGCCAACCAGAGCGCGCACCCCATCCTTGTGGGTCGTCGGCGATAAAAAGGTAATCAGATAAGCGCCTTCCTTTATCGCTTCAGCTTCATGTTTTTTGAGTACAGGATGATCCGTAAGCGGTTGCACCTTTAATAAAACATCGGCTTTACCGTAAACGGTTGCGGCATCCGTGGTATGGGCACCGGCTTTTTCATACGCCTCATCCGTATGGCCCGAAGCCAGCCCCGCCTCTTTTTCCACAAGGACCTCGTGGTTCATCTTGAGCAGGGGCGCCACCATGGACGGAATAACCGCCACCCGGGTTTCTCCCGGCGCGATCTCTTTAGGAATTCCTATTATCACATCTGCCTCCCTTCAGGTTAACAAGCATGGTCCGAAAAATGTTTTTCCATTAATTTACAAAACAATTCGGGCTTTATCCACATAATAACGCTAAACTGAACATCTTGCAAAGCGGGTTGCTTTAATCCCCCCGTTATGCCTAACTTTGCGCACTTAAACCGGAGTATAATATGAAATTAATAAGCCTGTGTCTCCTGTCGCTTTTGTGGATAAGCCCTCTGGCTTCTCAAAACGCTTCCGCCCGGGAATGGAAAATTTTTCGCAAGGGTGTGGCCGAATATCAAAACGGCAATTACGAGCTTGCCCTGCAAAGTTTTAGCCTGATGCTTAATAAATTGCCCAACAGCGCCCTGACAACGGCCAATATGCTGATGCTGGCCAAAACCCATTACAAGGCGGGACGTTACGAGGCGTCGCTTACGCAATGCAGGCGGTTTCTGGAACGCTTTCCAGACAGTAAGTATGTGCCGGAAATTTATTATTTAACCGGCAATAATTATTACCGGCTTGAGAAACAGGTGCCCGCGCTTAAAAACTGGCTGACCGCACTGGAAAAAAGTGAAAACGAAGCGTTGCGTGCCAAAAGCTGGGATTTGGCCCATGCCCTGGCCCGTTATAAAATGAACCGTTT
>RFFS01000011.1 GCA_003696775.1 Calditrichota bacterium | reverse complement strand
GTGGATGATTCGCCTTCCGTAAAGAATAAAAAGGAAGTTAAGAAGGAAGCCCTGATATGGCGTGGTGAAAACTACAAACGCTGGGGTAAATTTGAAATGGCCCAGAAAACTTACCAAAGCGTGTTGAGAATCGATAACAGCGATACACGGGCCGCCCGGGCGCTGGATGAATTAAATGAGTTCATCAAGGCGGTTTCCGGTCAGTCTCAGGTGTTGAAAAAAATCGCCCTGCAGAAGGAAGTTACCCGTGCGGATATCGCCGTATTATTTGTGACGGAATTGCCGTTGAATAAAATTTTTCGCAAGGCGCCCACGAAAAACGCCATAAAATTTAACGCACCGGGTCAACCGGTCATGGGTGCTCAAAAAGCGCCGCTGGTATCGGATTTGGCGGTGGCCGATGTGCAAGATGATCACTGGGCAAAGTCGTATATTACTCAGGCCCTGGAAAAAGGGATCATGCAAAAATTTCCGGACGGCACCTTTAAGCCCGATCAAAAAGTCAACCGCGCCGAACTGGCCATGTTAATCCAAAACTTTTTGGTCAAGGCTTATGATGACCCGTCCATCGAAACAAAATACTTCGGTGGCACCAGTCCTTTTGCTGATGTGTTGAACACCAGCCCGGTATTCAATGCCATTATGGTGGTGTCCACCCGCGGTATCATGCCGGGAATGGACGACGGCACATTCAAGCCGTTGAGCACGGTTTCCGGTTCCGAAGCGTTGAATATCATTCGAACTTTAAAGGCGAAATTCTGATATGAGACTTTTTATTTTAAGCGTTTGGGCGCTCGCTTCCTTTTGCTTTGCTCAAAACACCACGCAAACCGTCACCGCGACGGGTTACGGCGCTATATTGGCCGGTGATAAAGTAAAAGCCCGGGAAGACGCCGTTAATGACGCTCTGCGCAAAGCCGTGGAACAGGTGGTGGGTATGATGATCGACGCCAGCACGGTTTCCGAAAATTATATGGTGATCGAAGATAAGATTTATAGTCAGACCACCGGTTATGTACAAAGCTACAATGTGCTTTCCGAACAGGAACGGGCCGATCATTCCCTGGAAGTTACCGTTAGCGCCGTGGTGAAACAAGGCGACCTGAAAAGCGATCTTGAAGGCATACTGACCATATTGCGCAGGGAAGGCATGCCCCGGTTGATGGTGCTGATAAGTGAAGAAAACAGCGGTTCGGCCGGCATGACGGGCGGCTTAAACAGCGTGGAAACCGCGCTGATGAACACCATGATGCAATATGGTTTTCCATTTGTGGATGCGGCAACCATGAAACGCAATCTGAATGCCTCCATGGCCGTGGCCGCCATGAACGGCGATACGCAGGCCGCGGCTGAAATTGCCCGGCAAACCGGCGCGGAAGTGCTGATTCTCGGTAACGCCCGCTCTTCGGTTACACAATTAGCCATAATGAAAAATTCCGGCATGAAAAGCTGTAACGCCAATCTGAATCTGCGGGCGGTACGCGCGGATGATGCGGTTATCATCGCCACATCGTCGCAACATGCCGTGGTGGCCCACATCGATGAGCAGACCGGCAGCGAAAAGGCGTTTGCCAAGGCAGCGGCCCGGGCCGGAGAAGAACTGAAAAATAAAATTGTTGAGAAATTCCGTAAAAACCAGTTCTCCGCCAGACAAATTCAACTGGAAGTGATAAATATTTCCAGTTTTTCCCAGTTGAATACACTGAAGAACAACCTTCCGTATTATATCCGCGGTATTAAAAATATTTACCAGCGCAGTTTTGGTAACGGCCGGGCGCTGTTTGATATTGAAATAACGCAAAAGGCGGAGAGTGTGGCCGCCGAATTATCTGCCAAGGAAATTGAAGGGGTACGGCTCGACATCACGGGCATGACGCAAAATAAACTGACGGCACGTATCAAATAAGACGACAGGAACGTGTGATGAAAACTTTTTGGATAAAGACCGTCGCGGCATTGATTATCGCGGCCCTGCTTACCATCGGAGCTTATCGCTATCAGGATACGCGCCAACCGGTGGCCGAGATTACTTTTCCGCTGGGCAATGTTCTGGTTCAGCCCAAAGGCAAGAACAAGATGCAGAAGGCATCGTTTAAACAGAAACTGTATAATGGTGACAAAATCAAAACCCAGCCCAAATCCCGCTGTGAGATCAAATTTAATGACGGGACGGTGGTGCGGATCGATGAACAATCGATTTATACCATCCAAAAAGCCGAGATAAAAAAGACAGAGAAAAAAGTCGAATCTTTTCTTTCGCTGGGACGGTTGTGGGCCAATGTGCAAAAACTGGCCAGGAACACAGATAAGTGGTTGCTGAAAGGGCCTTCCGCCGTGGTGGCCGTGCGGGGCACGGTGTACCGCATGGACGCGAATAAGGATAAATCATCCCGTGTGCTGGTGTATGAAGGCAAGGTCGCTGTTTCGCCTTCCTGGAATCCGGCGGGCACGGGTGATGCCCGGAATAACAGCGGGCCGCCCCGTCAGGTTAACGGCCCCACGCAGGTCAGCGGGCCGCGGGTTGTTTCCATGGAAGAATGGCTGGAAATCATAAAAGCGCAACAACAAATCGTGGTGACGCCGGACGGCAAATATACAAAGAGCGAGTTTGACCCGGCTGCCGACGCCAGGAGCAGTTGGGTGCAATGGAACCTGGAACGGGATAAGTTGTTGAAGCGCTGAGTATTTTAGCCACAAGGAGTGTTAGCCCCGGTTCCTCCGGGGTCTTTTTTCGTCATTCCGAACACAGTGAGGAATCTTTTCCCGGCCACTCCCACCTTACATTTCTATAAGCCTGAGGCGGCGTCCGCCAGAGTAATTATTTTTGTGAAAGTAACGCATCATAGTTGGTTTTTCAAACAAACTAACGCCTTTTGGGCAAAGGGGTAAAGCGCCGTGATCCGGGTCGCAAAAAAAATTTTGCTAACCGTTTTTTTTTTTTTTTTTGTATATT
>RFFS01000104.1 GCA_003696775.1 Calditrichota bacterium | reverse complement strand
CCTTTAGCAAACTTTATTTTTACCTTTTTCTCAAAAGGCTTCTCTGTTTACGAGAGCTTCTAATTTACCAACCCTTTCCTATCTCCGCAAATCTTTTTTATGTTTTTTTTACTTTTTTATTCAACCGTTAAAATACGTGCAATTGCTGTTCATTTTGTATCTTCTTAAAAAGTTTTCATCAAATATTCCTATAATATAATAGGAACATGAGAAAGGTCGTTTCGTTTACTCTTTAAATTCTCAATGGCTTTTCTTGACTGACTTGTCATGCTATACTAAATTGAAATTGTTCAAAAGTCTTTAATAGACAAAAACTAAACATCAAGGTGCAACTATGGGAAACAACTTTACAAGTCGTGTGCAAAAAGTGATTCGGTATTCCAAGGAAGAAGCGATGCGCTTAGGGCATGACTATATCGGCACGGAACACCTGACACTGGGTATTATTAAGGAAGGTGAAGGGATTGCCGTAAAAATATTGAAAAATCTGGGCTGCGATCTGGACAAACTTAAAAAAGCCATAGAAGACGCCACGGCTCCCTCCGGCGGAACGATGACCATCGGCAATCTGCCTTTATCCAAAAGAGCCGAAAAAGCGCTGAAAATGACCTATATCGAAGCGAAAAATTTCAATAATGATGTCATCGGTACGGAACACCTGTTGCTGTCCATTCTAAAAGAAAAGGATAGTGTGGCCGCCCAGGTGTTGCAAACTTTTAATATTGAATACGCCTCTTGTTATAATGAACTGGAAAACATTCTGGCCGGAAAACCCTCTGTTCCGCCGGCGCCCAAGCAACAAGCACCGAAAAAGACGAAAACACCGGCCCTGGATCATTTTGGCCGTGACCTGACCCAAATGGTGCTGGACGGCAAGCTGGACCCGATCATAGGTCGTCAAAAGGAAATTGAACGCGTGGCTCAGGTATTGAGCCGCCGTAAGAAGAACAATCCTGTTTTGATTGGCGAACCGGGTGTGGGTAAAACCGCCATTGCCGAGGGCCTGGCCATCCGCATCGTGGAAAAAAAGGTCTCCCGCGTATTGCATAATAAACGTGTGGTCGCTCTTGACATGGGCTCCATTGTTGCCGGCACCAAATACCGCGGTCAATTCGAAGAACGGATGAAAGCCCTGATGACCGAATTGGAAAAGGCCACCGATGTTATCCTGTTTATAGACGAATTGCATACCATCGTCGGCGCGGGCGGCGCCTCCGGATCGCTGGATGCTTCCAATATGTTCAAGCCGGCTTTGGCGCGGGGCGAATTGCAATGCATCGGAGCGACCACACTCGACGAATACCGGATGTATATTGAAAAAGACGGCGCCTTGGAACGGCGTTTTCAAAAAGTGATGGTGGAACCCACCAGCGTGGATGAAACACGTGAAATCCTGATGACCGTCAAAGATCGCTACGAACAGCATCATAATGTGCTTTACTCCGATGAAGCCATCGATGCCATTGTAAAAATGGCCGATCGCTATATCACCGATAAACATTTCCCTGATAAAGCGATCGATGTTTTGGATGAAACGGGCAGTCGGGTACATATGGAAAACATCATCGTGCCCAAAGAGATTTTGGAATTGGAAGCCGAAATCGAACGCATCCGGACAGAAAAAGAGTCTCTTGCCAAGTTGCAGGATTTTGAACGGGCCGCCAAATTGCGTGACCAGGAACGGCACCTTGCCGAGAAGCTGGAATCGGCCCGCCAAAGCTGGGAAATGGAAGAGGAAAGCAAAGTGGCCACCGTAACCGAGGATGATGTGGCCGCGGTGGTTGCCATGATGACCGGCATCCCCACCCAACGCATCGCCTTAAGCGAAACGGAAAAACTGGTGGATATGGACCAGGAATTGAAAAAGCGGATCATCGGCCAGGATGAAGCGATTGAAACCATTACCAAAGCTATCCGTCGTGCCCGCGCGGGGCTCAAAGACCCCAACCGTCCGATCGGCAGCTTTATCTTTCTGGGGCCGACAGGCGTCGGTAAAACCTATCTGGCCAAGCAACTGGCGGATTATCTGTTTGAAAGTCCGAATGCCCTGATACGCATCGACATGAGTGAATACATGGAAAAATTCAATGTTTCCCGTCTGGTGGGATCGCCTCCGGGATATGTCGGATATGAAGAGGGCGGCATTCTCACGGAAAAAGTACGTCGTCATCCCTATTCCGTTATTCTGCTTGACGAAATTGAGAAAGCCCATCCCGATGTGTTCAATTTGCTGTTACAGGTGATGGACGAGGGGCATCTCACGGATTCGCTGGGACATAAGGTGGATTTTAAAAATACCGTTTTGATCATGACCTCGAACATCGGCATGAAATATTTAAAAAATACCAGCGGGTTCGGCTTCACCAATGTGGATACGGACGACAAATTCGAAAATATGAAAAATAAAATCACCGATGAGTTGAAGAACGCTTTTAACCCCGAATTTTTGAATCGTGTGGATGATGTGGTCATGTTTCATCCGCTGCAACAAAAAAGCGCCATTTTCATCATCGATATCGCGCTCAAAGAAGTCATCAAAAAGCTGGAGGAACGCAGCATCGGCTTTCAATTAACCGACGGCGCCAAGAAATTTTTGGTGGAAAAAGGTTTTGATCCGCTGAACGGCGCCCGGCCGTTGAAACGTGCCATTCAGCGCTACATCGAAGACCCCATCGCCGATGAATTATTAAAAGGCACGTTCAAAGAGGGCAGCATCATTCAGGTTAAGCTGAAAGGCAAATCCGATCTGCAGTTTAACGAACTGGCCGATCCCTCATCCGAAAAGAAAAAGTCCGACCTCCCATTGGACAACTTAAACTAAAACCTTCGCCCGGACGTCCTGTCCGGGCTTTCTTATTTCACAGGAAAATATATTATGACTGTACAGTTAGATTATTCTAATGTATTGGACAGCGCTATCGGTACGCGGCACGGGCTGTCTGTCGATACACTCAAACAACAAGCCGATGAGGCCCGACCGTTGTTTACCCGTTTACAGGAACAACGGCAGTCCGAAACCCTGGGCTTTTTTACCCTGCCCTATAACGAAAAACTTGCCACGGAAGTGCGGAATTATGTGGCCTCCATACGCGAACGCTTTGATGCGTATGTACATATCGGCATCGGCGGCTCCGCCCTGGGCCCGATTGCCTTGCATACTTCGTTAAACAGTTCCGGTTATAATCTCAATCAGCAGCCGAAAATGTTTTTTCCGGACAATGTGGACCCGGATTGGCTGGCCGAGATTTTACCTCATATCAACGTCAAAAAGACTTTGTTCCATGTGGTTTCCAAATCCGGCGGCACCGCGGAAACGGCCGCCACACTGCTTTATTTTATGACGTTTCTAAAAAAGGAACTGGGAGATAACTTTTACCGCAATTTGTTGTTTACCACAGACCCGCATCAGGGGTTGTTGAACCGCATTGCCAATGAAAACCCCATCAAATGTTTTCGCATCCCGCCTAACGTAGGCGGTCGTTTTTCCGTGTTCACCGCATTGGGACTGATCCCGGCGGCGTTGAGCGGTATCGATATCGACGCCCTGCTGGCCGGCGCGCGTCAGATGGACACACTGACCAGTCGGGATAATCTGTTTGAGAATCCGGCCTTTATGTACGCCCTGATTCATACGGAAATGATGAAGCGCGGCAAAAATATAAGCGTCATGATGCCATATTCCAACAAACTGCGTGATATTGCCGACTGGTACCGGCAGCTTTGGGCGGAAAGTCTGGGCAAACGCGTGGACCGCGCGGGCAATGTTGTGCATACCGGCCAGACGCCTGTTAAAGCCCTAGGCGCCACCGATCAACATTCACAGGTGCAGTTGTATGTGGAAGGCCCCAATGACAAAATCATCACTGTTCTTGAAGTGAACCGTTTTAAAGAAAACCAGCCCTTAAAAAATCCCTTCCCTTATATAGAGGAATTTAATTATCTTGAGGGACACACACTCGGACATTTGCTCAATACGGAAAAAGCCGCCACGGCGCTGGCGCTGCGTAACAATCAACGTCCAAACCTGACCATCAAACTGGACAAGGTGGATGCCGAACATGTGGGCGCCGTCCTGTTTTTACTGGAAACGGCCACGGCTTTTGCCGGCGAACTGCTTAACATCAACGCGTTTGATCAACCCGGCGTGGAAGAAGGCAAAATAGCCACCTACGCGTTGATGGGGCGCAAAGGCTATGAAAAGAAAAAAACCGCCATAGAGCAGATGCTGAACGAACAAAAAACATATATCATTAAGTGAGAGGCTCTTTATGATTATCAAACCCCGCATACGCGGTTTTGTATGTTTAACGGCGCATCCGGCCGGTTGCAGGAAACATGTACAAAATCAGATCGATTATGTAAAAAGTCGCGGCCCCATAACCAACGGCCCCAAAAAAGTACTGGTCATTGGTGGCAGCACCGGCTATGGTCTGGGCTCGCGCATTGCCGCCGCTTTTGGCAGTGGAGCATCCACGTTAAGCGTATTTTTTGAAAAAGAACCCACGGAGAAAAAAACAGCCACGGCGGGATGGTACAACTCCGTGGCGTTTGATCAAATCGCCGGGGAAGCGGGGCTGAATGTTTATAGCATAAACGGCGACGCCTTTTCCGATGCGGTAAAGCAGGAAGTGATTCAAAAAGCCAAAGAAGGGTTCGGGCCTTTTGATCTGGTGGTGTACAGCGTGGCCGCGCCACGACGTACCCACCCCAAAACAGGTTATGTGGCCAAATCCGTATTAAAACCTATCGGCGAGGTCTATGAAGGGAAAACGATCAACACCGACAAGGATGAGGTACACGACATACGCATTGAACCGGCCACGCAACAGGAAATTGAAGATACCATCATGGTTATGGGCGGTGAAGACTGGGAAATGTGGATGAAAGCGCTGGCCGAAAACGATTGCCTGGCGGAAGGTTGTAAGACCGTCGCTTATACATATATCGGCCCTAAACTAACCTGGCCCATATACTGGAACGGCACCATCGGCAAAGCCAAGGAAGACCTGGACATCACATCCAAACTGTTGAATAAGTTGTTGGCTCCATTGGGCGGCGCGTCCTATGTATCGGTGATGAAGGCCATCGTCACCCAGGCCAGCTCCGCCATTCCCGTGGTGCCTCTTTACATATCCGCCCTGTTTAAAATCATGAAAGCCAACGGTACCCATGAAGGACCTGTGGAGCAGGCCGACCGCATGTTTCGTGAAAGATTGTACAGCCGTACAACACCAGCCGATAATGCCGGGCGTCTGCGGCTGGATGATTGGGAAATGGCCCCGGAAGTGCAGGCGGAAATCGATCAGGTCTGGCCGCAAATCACCACCGAAAACATCTTTGAGCTGACCGATTATGCCGGCTATAAAACCGACTTTCTGAAACTTTTCGGCTTTGGTCTCGACGGCGTGGATTATGACGCGGAT
>RFFS01000103.1 GCA_003696775.1 Calditrichota bacterium | reverse complement strand
AGTACGGTAAGCGTCACCGTTTCGGATACGGTGACCGGCAGCTTCACGGTCAAGGCGGTCAAGAAGACCGACAGCAGTGTCAGCGGGGCCGGCGGTCTGGTTACGGTAACAGCCAATGCGCTGAGTTATGTACTGGTACGGACGGCGGCCAACAATGGCGGTGTGGAATTTGCCGATTCGGTATTCACGACGGATAACACGGTTGGTTTTTACGCAGCCGGTTATGATCAATATGGGAATTATATACAGGATGAATCCGTAACCTGGAGTTCCAGTGGTACGCTGGACAATGTCAGCAGTACAGGCAGTTCCTACCAATTTGCACCTGGTACATCGGGCAGCGGACGCATCAAAGCCACTCCTTCCGGTGTCGTCTCTTCCGATTCCACAGGGATACTTACGGTTAACAAGGGTGCTCTGGCCACCATACGCATACAAAAAACGCCGACCGACGGTGGCGCGGAAATGAATGATACCACGCTGACCGCTGACGATGTGTTGGTCATGTATAGCGTGGGATATGACGCGGACGGAAATTTTCTTGGCAGAGTCAACGCTAATTGGAGCGGCAGCAGTATCATTAACGGCCACCTGACACCGGCCAACCCCACGGATAGTGTTACGTTTACCGCCGTGGGTGTCGGCGCCGGTTCGGTAAGGGCTGAAAGTGCCGCCAATACAGCGATATATGACAATACGGGCAATATAACGGTTTCCGCTGGCGCCGTTACAACGGTTATCATTCGGGACGGTCCGAACAATGCCGGTTCGGAAGTGGGAGCGGTGTCCATGAATGTGGGCGAATCCTATACGTTTTATGCCAACGGATATGACAGCGATGGTAATTTCAGTGCCAATGTGGCGGTAAATTGGAGTACAACCGGCACTTTAAGCGGTTTATCCCCCACCACCGCATCCACCAGTACCACCTTATCACCCGTCACTCCGGGCAGCGGAACCGTTGTCACTTCCAATTCCAGCGGCTGGACCGATGATGCCACGGGAACCATAACCGTATCTTCCGGTAGTTTAAGTCGGCTCGAGATCCGCACGGCGGCCAATAACGGAGGGGTGGCGTTAAATGATTCGGTGGTGCAGGCGGGAGATGCCTTAACTCTTTATGCCGCCGGGTATGATTTATATGATAATTATATCGGGGATCAGAGCGTTGCCTGGAGTGTGGAAAAAGTGGCCGGGGATTCCATCGGATTTTTTACGACCACCACAAATAGCACTTCCAATGTCTTTAATGCCCGTGTGGTAAACAGCGGTCGTTTGAAAATCACCAGTGGCAGCGTTAATGATTACAGCGGCGTGATTAAAGTGACACCGGGCGCCGCTTCTTCTGTGGCCGCCATTACAGCGACCAGTGTGAGTGGCGTAGCGAATGATTTCATTAGCGATTCGCTTGGCGTGCAGGTCAAAGATGCCTACGGCAATGTGGTACCCGGCGTGAATGTCGCCTGGACCACGCCCTCGGATGGACAGCTTACCCCCGGAAACAGTCCTCCGGATGTGACGGACAATCAGGGGATTTCGCGCAGCAAATGGCGCTTGCGCACCACCAGCAGTGCCAATGATACGGCGTATGCCACACCAACCGGACTAACGGCGGTGCAGTTTATTGCATCCGTTTTGTCCTCATCCGCGGATTCATTGAATTATGTGAGCGGAAGCGGCCAAACAGACAGTATCGGCGCCACGCTGGCCCAGCCTTTTGTGGTGCAGGTTGTGGATAGCCTCGGCAATCCGGTCTCCAATGTAAATATTACCTTTTCCATAGCCTCAACGCCGAGCCGTGCAACGGGGCAGGCTCTCAGCACGGTTGCCACAACCACGGATGCTTCCGGAAGGGCCCAAACCATTTTTACGCTGGGCGATAAAGTGGGGACATATACCGTTTCCGCTTATAATAAAAGTCTGTTGAACAGCCCGCAGAGTTTTACCGCCACGGCAACGGCGGGCAGTGCTAAGTCTTTACAAATTGTATCCGGTAACGGACAAACCGACACCGTGGCCACCATTCCGGCCTTTCCTCTGAAAATTAAAGTGCTAGACAGCGGCAGCAATCCGGTGAGTGGTGTGACACTTACATGGAGCGCCACCTCCGACGGTTTGGTGAACGGCGCGGCAAGTGCCACCGGCACCAGCGACGCCTCCGGCGTGGACAGTGTGAGTTGGACGCTGCGTACCATGGCGGGATACGATACGGTGACCGTGTCGGCCACGGGCGTGACAAATGCAACGTTCACGGCCACGGCACTGGCCGGCGCAGCTCAAACACTGACCGTGGTTTCGGGTGATAACCGTACAACCGTGGCCGGTGGTAATCAAAAGATTGAAGCGCGGGTAACGGATGTGTATGGAAATAATGTTGCCGGTGAAACGATTCAGTTTATTCCTGCTGATCGTATGTCAGCTCTGAATACCACCTCCGATGATAACGGACTTGTTTCCGCTGTTTATACCACGCCTTCCGATACATCCTTAAGCCAGGCCCGCGCACTGCTCGCCAGTCCCCCGGATACAGCGGTCTTTAATGTTTATGGAATTCAATATGTAAGTAATTCTCTGAGCCCCAAATCCGTATCCACAGGCGAACAGGTTGTCTTTTATCTGCGGGCCAATAATCCGGGTGTGGATGCCGTTCCCCTGGATACATCTCAAAGTACCCTGACCATTACATACAATAATGTGGTCACAACAACAAAGCTTGATTCACCCTTAACATTGACCGCCGGCGGCAACAATACCCTGAAGTTCAAGACGGTGACCATAGGAGGCGGCTTTCCAAGCGGAATGTACACGCCGGAAATCAAACTAGTTGGCAGCGGTTCTTACAGTAATATGAACGGTACCTTTACTACCGATCCGGGCGAACTGGCCATATCGCCGCTGGATATCAGTTTTGTAAACATCCCCAACGCTCAGGATACCATTGTTACACGCGGTGGTTTGATCAGTGAAATACACATGCAGGTCAGTAACAACAGTAATCAGTTAATTAAGGGATTGACCGCGGACCTGACTTTCTCGCCCGATTACGGATTTGTGGAAACGCTGATTTCAGGTCCAGATACCTTGCTGAGTGGTCAGACAGGCATCTATCGCTTTTCGCTGAATATTCCCGCTTCGAGTAATACCGGTCTCATAACCGTGGATGGTACCATATCCGGGACATTTACCAGCGGTGAGCAGGTCAACGATCTGGCTGCCGATGTTACCGATGTGTTTCGGGTCGTTCCTTCCGCCAGCCTGACCTGGGACGCCTACGCACCGCAAGCGGTTTCGGAAAATCAAACCGTCACCTTTACGGCGGATGTTACCAACACCGGTATCTATGATATTTTGCTGGATGAAACCAATACATATCTTCAATTTGGTGGCCAGACCTTTTTGCTGAATGGCACTCAGGCTCTGCAAGGCAGTGGAAATGTGACCACGTTAACCTTTACATCGGCCCCTGTAAATCTGACCGCGGGCACTTATAGCGGGACACTTGTTATTCGGGGTACGGAAGTAGGCAATGATTATCGGGATACCCTCTACACCGCCACGTCCGGTTTATCGCCTTTAACGGTGCAAACCATCGCCCAGGCGAATATTCAGACTCTTACCTTGTCGGATACGCAGGTGAGTCAGGGTGAAACGACACAAATACTGACGCTTCAGTTGCAAAATACCGGCGGCGCGACGGCACTCATTCAATCCGCGGACAGCATCACATTTAATTACAGTTCCGCATACACCTTAACATTGTCTTCCGGACAAACCTTTCCCCTGGCCATGCCTTCCGGAATAAGCCAGACCTTTACCTATAATGTAGCCGTGGATGCGGCGGCCCCAACCGGTAATGATACCTTTAGCGCCCGCGTGGCGTACAGCGATTCGAACAGCACGCTGTCCTATGTGGAAACCGATCCCGCTGTTATCGACAGTTGGAATGTTTTGAGTAAGGCCTCATTGTATGTCAGCGATGTAAACGCCACCGCCACCAAAGTGAGTCAGGGACAGAGTGGATTGACTGTAGATATCAAAGTTAAAAATCTTGGGCAAACATCCGCACGTGTGGATACGCTTTATCCGGACTTTAAACGTAATATAAACAGTTATACCACGGCAACCGCCTTTCCCTTTACATTAGCAGGCGGCGATTCGCAAACAGTAACCTATAATGTGACCATAGATAATAACGCGGCCACGGGCACGGATTCCCTGCGTGGCATCACCGCTGGTGTCAACATACGCACATCGGAAGCTCTGAGTCATACCGGCGCTTATCTCGATGCCTGGCAGGTTTTTAAACAGGCTCAAATTGTGATCAACTCGGTTACTTCCTCGTCTTCACGCGTTAATCACGGACAAAAGAATGTGCCTGTGGATGTGGTGGTAAGCAATCAGGGTGATGCCACCGTTCTGATCGACAGTCTTAAGCTGGCCAATACGCCATCCGGCTCGACAACCGATACACGTTTAACCGCCATCGATTCGCTTGTGGCGGGACAAAGCAAAACCTATCATTTTACGTCCGATATTGCGAATACGGCGCCGGCTTCCATTGTGCTCGGTGCGGAGTTCTATGGCCGGGACGCCATAAGCAACGCCACGGTTTTCAATAACAGTCCCGTTGTACGTGATACGCTCACCGTGGGTGACGCAGCGGTGCTCGTTGTCGATTCGGTCTATACGGATGTGGTTAACTTTACACAGGGACAAAGCAATGTACGCGTAAGCAGCGCCATTCGAAACAGTGGTACCACACGCATTCAACTTGATTCCGTGGGACTGACGTTCCGCAGATTAATGCCCGGCGCCGGCGCAACGCTTTCCGCTAAACGACTTTCTCCGGCCACGTTACCGAGTATCAGCCCGGGTGAAATGACCATCATCACCTTTGATGTCCAATCCTCGGTCACGCCCCGCGACAGCGGTTCCATAGAAATTAACGGCCATGCCTTTGGAACGGACGTGATTTCCGATCACCCTGATTCCGCTTTTGCTGCCGTGCAGACCGATACTTTTTACATGGATACGCCGGCCCAACCCGTTGTTATCGCCATTGGTAACCAGGCCAGTGTAACGGAAGGGGAAAGTAATATACCCGTCACCATGACTCTTCGTAACCGGGGTAGCGCCCGTGTGCGTGTGGAAAATGTGGACCTTAATTTTTACAACAGCGGCGGTCAAAACGCCAATACGGATTATACCCGTCAATACAACACCCCCCCTCTGCCGTTTTTGTTAGACGGCTGGCGTGATACCACGGTGACCTATACCGTTGGTGTTGTGGACAGCGCCCAAAATCTGGGCACGGTAACCCATCGCGGGGTGGTGCGCGGTACGGAAATCAACCGATCGGTTTCTGTTAAGGACAGCTCCGCCGATCTTTCCAGTTGGACGGTTTTTGGCACGGGGGCGCTGGAAGTGGTTTCGGTAACCGCCTCCCGTGATTCTGTCAGTTCGGGTGATCAAAACATACCCGTTCAGGTCAATATTCGCAACGGAGGCGCCAATCCGGTACAGGTGGATACGGTGCGCCTTTCCATAAACGGTGGTTCCTATGCCGATTCGTCCCTTGTGATCTATCCCAATGAAATTTTGCAAGCCTCCACTTCAAAGGTCTATACGCTTTATGTGGACGTGCTGGCCACATCCTCTTCGGGGGTTGCCACGCTTAATGCCCGTGTGGAAGGGGTGGATCAAAACACCGCCCAACAAATATCGGATGCCTCTGCGGCGACAACGGACAGTTGGCTGGTTCAACAAGCCTTTAACGCCACCCTAACAGATAACACACCCACGCAGGTATCCACCGGGCAGACCATTGCCTCGGTTGTGACGGTGGTGAACAGCGGTGAAGCCCGTCTGGTCATCGATAGCAGCCAAACAACGCTTTACCCGAAAAACAGCCCAACCAATTTTGTCAAACTGGCCGCTAACAGCCCTCTCGTAATCGAGGGTAAGCAAACGGTGGACCTGATATTCCGTCCTACGGTTTCCACGGTCGCCTTCACGGACAGCCTGATTCTTTATATGCAGGGCACGGAAAATAACGACGGTTACAGCAGGCAGTTAACCGCGCCCAATCTGTTGACGGTACAGGATAAAGCGGTCATGGTGATCGATTCCACCGTTGCGGCTCGTGATAGCGTCAGCAATGATCAACAGGAAAATGTAACGATTTATTTGCGCAATACCGGTCAGGCCGATCTGGTGGTCGATTCGCTTATCTTTGCCCAATATGGTGTTCCTGTTTCTTTATCACCCGCACTTCCGTACACCGTGAGCGGCGGCAGCGGAACAAATTTTGACGCCGTGTTGGATGTGGGTCGGGCCGGTACGGGCACCATCTCGCTTGACGCGCGTGGCGTGGGACATGACGGCAACAGCAATGCCGTGGCGGATACCGCCTCCACGGTCAGCCCGGGAAGCTGGTTTGTGGCCTCCGCGGCTAATGTTTTTGTCTCTTCGGTGATATCGGCGGATACGCTGGTCAGCCAGGGTCAAACGGGTGTATCCGTTGATGTGAAAATTAAAAATACCGGCGGCACGCCCGTTACCATCCGTGATGTGGTGCTGGAACCAACCACCGGTTTATATGTCCAACACTGGCCCGCTTTCAATACACGTCTGAACGGGCAGGACAGCCTTGTGTTTACGGCAACATTGGATGTGAAGGATAATTCCGCCACCGGAGCGGATTCTCTTTATGCCCGTGCCGATTACCGCAATATCTATACCGGACAGACCGCGGATACCTTAAGCACGGTATATCACCAGTGGCGTATTCAGGGCACCCCCAGGGTGACCATTGTATCCGTTACCACCGATCCGAATGCCGTATCACAGGGGCAAAAGGATATTCCGGTTCAGGTACGGGTGTCCAATTCGGGTACTTCGGACGCGCGGATCAACACCCTTGCTCTGGATTACCGTCACGGGACGTCCAATTACACCAGTGGCACTCTTTCGCCCGGATTGCCGCTTACCCTGCAAAGCGGTCAGGAACAGATATTCACCATTCCGGTCTCTGTGAACAACACGGCTCAAACGGGATTAGACAGTATTTTTGCGCGCTTAAATGTAACCGAAGTGATTTCCGGCGATACATTTGATGTGGTGGATTCGACCATTGTGGATACCTGGCGGGTGGAAAGCCGCGCGGTTGTAGCCATAGACAGTGTACGCATTAATCCCGATGTGGCATCCGCCGGACAAAACGGACTCATCGCTTCGGCCTTTATTTCCAGCGCCGTCAATACCGCCGCGGCCGATGTCCTGCTCGATTCTGTTGCCATAAATCTGTCCCTGAACGGCAGCAATGGCAATGCCTCGTTCACAATAAGTCGTCAGGATGTGCCGGCGCTTCCCTTACGATTGGCGCAGGGTAAAAATGTACGGATCGATTTCGATGTGAATGTTAAAAATGCCCCGGCCTCCGGTTTGTATGTTGTGGATGCCACGGCCCGTTACAGTGATGCGAATGATGACAGCACGGTTGTTCTGGCCAACGCGCTGCAAGCCGACACGCTTCAGGTTCAGCAGGCGGCGGCGCTAACTGTGGAAGCATTGCGCGTGGTGCCGGACACGGTCAGCCAGAATCAAACACACGGCCGGATTTACATTGATATTCTGAACAATGGCGAAGCTACGACGGAAGTGCGCGGTTCGGCCCTGACCTTTACACCGTCCATTGATTTTCAGGAACTGTACATGCAGCCCGCCACGCCGTTCAATTTGGCCGGCGGCTCGCGTGACACGATGGTCTATTCCTTCGTGGCGCCTTCCGGCTTTACCGGTACGGCAAGCGTCAGCGCCTCGGTGAACGGTATCGATGTGAATACGCAAGATGTGTTGAACGCCGGCAGCGCCGCGTCTGTAAACTTTGAAGTGCAAACCCCGGTGGAACCCTCCATAACGCAAACCACGCCCAATTCCACGCCGGGAGAACAAAACGAACAGTTCCACAGTCGGATTTTCAACGCCGGGCAGGCCACCATAATCCTGAATCCCGCCCAAACAACATTGAATATCGTGGGAACGGCTTATCATATTCCGCTGGATGTGACCAGTCCGCGGATCATCCGGGCCACTCCGGATACCACCGAATTGATTTTCCGCGATACCCTGCTGACCGGTTTGGCGTCCGGTGAATATACACTCACCGTCACCCTGAGCGGAACCACCAACGGCGCGGCTTATCAAAATGAACTGGATGCCGGTTCCCTGGCCTACGGTTCGGGGCTGGTGGTCATCAATACGGTGGGCATTGTTGGCAACGATCATGTGTTACAGGGTACCGCGGGGATGGAGGTCAACATGGTGGTTTCCAACACCAGTATTCCTCTGACCATAGATTCGTCGGCCACCCGCTTGATTTTCAGAGATGCGGTGACTTCCAATGAAAATTTTATGGAAAATCTGCATCGACTCGATACCCTTACCATTTTGCCTGTGGGTACATCCACCCTGCGGTTTGGTTTTGATGTGCCGGTAAGTTATCCGGTCGGGGAAACGGATATTTACGGCTATCTCAGTCTCGACAACGGTTCGGTGACAACCGAATCCTCCGTCAACGATCAATTGTTTGTCCAATCCGGCTCCAATGCCCATTACAGCGCGCAATCGCTCGCGCCCGATACGGTTATTGCCCGGGAAAAGGTGGCGTTGGCACTCGATTTTTATAACACCGGTAGTTCCGATCTCGCCCTCGTACCCGATTCAACCTATCTGGATTTTCCGGGAACGACGATTCCAAGGACGTATCTTTCCGCCCGGTTCAGCCTTGCGGGCGGCGACACCACGCGGCTGGTGTTCAATGAAGTGACCATTCCCGCCTCGGAAAGCACAGGTCTTAAGGATGTGTCATGGCGGGTGTATGGTACGTTGATCAACGGTGATGTATATAGCAATGATTCTACGTTAACCGGTGCCTTGCATGTGGTACCCGGCGCGCAATTGTTATTTGCCTCTGTTGTGATCGATTCGGCCAGAGTGCCGCGTGGCGAGCGCAATGTGGCCATGCATTATACGGTGAGCAATAACGGACTTTCCGACGCTGTGATCAACAATATCACCTTTAACTTCAATATGGACGGGGTTTCCGTAAGCGATGACTGGTTACCGGTGGATACCGGTTTGTTCCCGGATACGGTTGTGGCCGGCGGGCTTCAAACCTATGATGTGCGTTTTAATGTTGCGGATGATGCCCGTTTAGGTGATGTGGTGCCCGCGCCTGTGGTTTTATACCGGGATATCCGCCTGAGCGCCCTTAATGCCACCTCCGGAACGATCACCCAAAACGATACGGTTACCGTTGTGGCGCCAGGTTTGATTCGTCTCGACAGTCTGAATTTTCCATCGAATGTATCAACGCCCAACGCGCCCCATGTTAACATCGATCAACCGTTCCGTTTGGCCCTGAAAGTCTCCAATAACGGTGGTCTGAATGTGGACAGTGTCTGGATATCGTTCCGGCGTGATAACATACGTTACGGGGCGGTTACACTGGCCGATATTAGCGCGGGGCAGATACGTACCTATACACTGCCCGCGGACTCGTTGGGGCTGACCGGCGCCTTTAATTATTCCGCTGTTATCGATTCGGCACGTGATAGCAACGGTCGCCGGGTGAGCATCGCCCAGCCGCTCGACAACAATGAAGTGGTGCAGGTGGAACAGCGCGCCGAACTGCAATTGCGGTATGCCCTTTCCGATGTGCTGAAAGATAGTCTTATACGCGCCGTGAATCAGGATTTTGATGTGCTGGCCCTGGTGACCCAAAGCGGTGATGTAGCCGTAGATACCAGCAACGGTCTGCATAAGGTTTTACTGGATACCACGGGCACCGGCTTACAATTGATCGACGGACTGGGCTCCGAACGCTTTTTTGCCGTGGGCGATACCGTTCGTTGGCGGGTGCATTCCGGCGCGACGGAAATCAACGCGCCGATTGCAGTCCGTGTCAGCGCCGCGCCGGTGGATGTGAACGATGGTCGAAACGCATTCCGGGATGTATCCGCCCGGGGCGACACCTTGATCCTGAGCACGCGTTTTATCAATGATATCGATATTTCCGCCACCTTTGTGGATGCGGGCACCCTGGATGGGGATACCCTGGTTGCCGCCACCGATCAGGACTCCATTTTGGTGAGCGCGGATGTGATTTTTGATCCGCAACTGGACAGCGACAAGCAGGTGCGTCTGCAACTGCCCGCCGGATACAGTTCACTCGATGGCAATGTAATGCGTAATATACCGGATGATTCCAGCCGGGCGCGGGTGACCTGGTACATCAAGGCCAAAAGCCAGGCATCCGCCGATCCCGATACGCTGGGTATCATCGCCAGCGGTATCAGTCGGCAAAACAACAATATCCGGCTTGAGACCGCTTCGGAGAAATATATCCGAACCGTACCGAAAGCTACCCTGTCTTTAACCATTCGTGTGGACGCCCCGAGCGGCGCTCTTGACAGCACGGTTTCCAGAGGCCAAAGTTTCCGTTTGCGGGCGGAAGTTAGCAACATCGAAGGCGCGGCGACGGTCAATGGAAACGGCCGGGCGCGTATTCAAATCGATACCAACTTTTTCTCATTGATTGATTCCTCCGAGATAGGCATAGACGCCAATCCGGAACGGATATTTACCGTGGGTATCCCATTTTACTGGTGGGTAAGGGCCGAAGCGGTGACACCCGAAGGCACGAACGGCATCACTCTTCAAAAAATGCTGCTCAAAGCCCTGAAGTCTGCGAAGGCGCGTCGTATTCTCGACGGGGAAGCGCCGGCTGCCCGGAAACCGGTGGCGGTATTCAAACCCAAAGGCATGCGACAACAACCGCGATTGGAAACGGAACAGGTCGCCAATGAATCTCAAAATGCTGCCGCAAAAGGCTCGGCGATTATTGTGGAAGTGACGGAAGTGCCGACCGATGTTTTATCCGGTAAACCGGCGGCGCTTTCCAACGGTAAAGACCAACAGGAAATGCGCGTTGAAAGTCCGGCAAACATTGCCGTGGGCGATGTTTCGGCACCGGATACGGTCACCACGGGGCAAACCATGACCGTTACGGTAACTGCCGGCGCCATGAGCGACAATCTGGAAAATCCGCAGGCGATGTTAACATTGCCCGACGCGTTTGACCCAGCGGTGTTTATTTTACCGATAGATGCCCAGACCGGTCAGGCGGTCTTCCCGGTAACCATACCTGAAAACTGGAATGGTACGGAAATCGATACCATCAAAGTTGTTATGTTCGGCGTGGATAATAATACCAATACGGTCAGCGCCATGAGCGCGGAAGTTAAAAAGCCTCTTGTTTTCCGTAAACGACCGGAACTGGTGCTTAAATCACGTATTGTTCAACCGCAATCGGCCAATCAGGGCATTTTATCCTTTGGTCAGCAGGTGGAAGTGGAAGTTTGGGTGGAAAACGCCGCGCAGACGGGCGGTTTGCCCTATGCCGGCATCCGTGGCAGCGGTACGGTACAGGTGGACACATCGTTGATCGCGCCCGGCGCTTTTGAACCGGCCGAAGGCATTGCGGTCACGCAAAGTTTCACGGCATTGGGATCGGCCCATCCCATGCGTTGGATTTTACGCGCGCCTCAAAAGCAGAAAACCTATAATTTGTTGTTCACGATCAAGGAAAAACCCGATGACGCGCACGGTCATACGCCGGTGAATGTGGCCGTATCGCAAACCGCGCATCCGGTGCGCGTGAAACAAAAAGAGATCACCATTACTATGGTCGATAGTCTGTTGCAGAGCGGCGGACTGATACGCGGTCAGCAAAATCTGCCCCTGCTGGCCTTCAATATCTCGAATGAAGGTTATGGTGACAGCCTGTTCGCCGATGGCCTGCAAATGGCGCTTTATCAATCCAACGGTGATCTGAACGATGAGAATCTGTTAAGCAATGAAAGTCTTATTAATCTTTTTAAAACTCTGCGTGTGATCAATTATGCCCGTTTCAGGCAGCTTGAAAAAGGTGCCGATGACCCGCAGGATCTGGCGGAAATTACCGTGGATGCTTCGGTCGAAAATCCGCTGAATCTGTTGTTTAATAAAGTATCCAAATTAAGCATCCGTCCGGATACATCGGAAACCTTAATCGTTTTGGCCGATCTGCAACCCGACGCAGCCAATATCAGTTTCCGCGCGGTGCTTAACAGCGTGAATGTGTATGATGTGGCCGATACCATTCAGTTGGCCCTGCTTGGCCCGGACGGCAATGATTACACACCGGATACGCAAAGCGATACGCCCGTCTTGACGGTTACGCCCGATAACCCGGCCGAAGCCTTTAGCACCTATCCCAACCCCTTTGGGCGGACGCAGGATTACGCGCGTATCAATTTTTACCTCACCGAAACCGCCGATGTGGATATTCGTGTGTTTACCCTGTTGGGCGAACTGGTCTGGCACCGTCAGGAAAGCGCCCTACCCGGACCGCGAAACTATAACCACATCATCTGGGATGGTAAAAACGACAAGGGACAGCGTGTTTTGAACGGGGTGTATATTTGCACCATTCAAATTAAACCGTTGGGCGGCGGGGCGGCCAAGCGTTACACCACCAAAGTGGCCTATATAAAGTAGGATAAAGTGATGAATAGTATCATGAAAACATTTTTAGTATTTCTTTTAACCGCAGCCCTGCTGATGGGTCAGGATGGTGAAGGCGGCACGGAAACCACCTTTAAGCTGGGCTTCGGCGCGCGCGCATTGGGCCTGGGGCAGGCATATACGGCTCTGGCCGATGATCCCACGGCGGTTTTTTGGAATCCGGCCGGACTGGAAAGCGTGTACCGGCAAAGCGCCACTTTTTTTCACACAACTCTTTTTGATGCAACCCAGTTTGATTTTCTCGGCTATGCTTTCCCGACGTTGGATTTGGGCACATTCGGTTTCGGTATTGCCCGGCTCGGCGTTTCCGGAATTCAGCAAAGGGATGTGTTCAATGTACCGCTTGGCAATTTTTCCTATGATGAATATCAGCTCTATTTTTCCTATGCCAAAACCTTATTCTGGAATCTGACGCCCGGCATCACCGTCCGCTGGATTCGTCAGGGATGGAATAATTTGCAGGAGGGTGACCTAAACGCGACAGGCGTGGGTGCCGACATCGGTCTGATGTATCGGCCCGACTGGCTGGGTAACGCCCTGGTTCAGGACTGGTCCTTCGGCCTGAACGTGCGCAATGCCTTCGCGCCCCAGCTACGCGCCGGGAATCAGGTGGATGAAATTCCATTGACCGTGCGACTGGGTATCCTTAAAAAAGTGCGTTTTAGCGGCGGTTCCGCGTTAAATTTATTGATGGATGTGGACTATTCCCAAAAACGGTCGTTGTTGATCCATGCGGGAACGGAATATAATTTTCAGGATCTGGGCCGGGTACGGGTCGGGTTTGACGGAACAGGCATGAGCTTTGGCGCCGGGTTGCGTTACAGCATGTTCGATCTGGATTATAGCTATGGTGGCAGCGCTTATCAGGATGTTTTCAACCCCACACACCGTGTATCCATTTCCGTCAATTTCGGTGCCACCCGCGATGATCTCTTTTTGTTGGCCGAACAAAAACGCAAGGAAGAGGAAGAACGGATTAAAAAACAAATCCGCGAAGCGGACAAGCGTGAATTCGTTGCTAAACATCTGGAAAAAGCGGACAGCTATTTTAAAGAGAAGAATTATCTGGACGCAATCGTGGAATATCAACAGGTGATCGGCATGGACCCGTTCCATCAGCGCGCCGGTATGATGTTGGATTCTGCCAATGCCTTGCTGCAAAAGGATTTTCAACGTCGGCAGTCTCTTGCCGTTGAAGAAGCGCTGGATAAGGACCGCGCCGCCAATGACAGCATGTTTGTACAGGAGCATTTCAACAAAGGACGATTGTTGCTTGATAAAAAACAATTTGTCGAAGCGATGATCGAATTTAATATCGCGTTGGAACGGGACCCTGAAAATCAGATCCTTAAAAACTCGATTGCCACCACAAAACGCCGAATAAATGAAGAAGTGGGCAGCCTGGTGGCCAAAAGCCGTGAGGAGTTTAAAAAACAGAATTACGCCGAAGCGTTGCGTCTATTGGGGGATGCCCGATTACTGGGCGCGGATAATGCGCAGTTACAAAATGAGATCGAAACTCTGGCTACCCGGATAAAAGTACAGGAGAATATCCAAAAAGGATTGTTGTTGTACGATGCCGGCGAATATCAAAAGTCGCTGGATATTCTTTCCCAGGCCCTCCAGTTGGATCCCAACAACCAATTGGTGAAGCAGTATTATCAGAAATCCCGGTTGGAAACCCTGTCGCAACAGGAAGAGATGGACCCCGAGACCGAAAAGCAATATTTACAGGGCGTGGAAAATTTCCTGAATGGCAATTATCGTGAAGCGATACGCATCTGGGAAGAAATTTTAAAGGAACATCCTTATAATAAACGGGTGCTGAAAGGGATTGAAAATGCCCGTGAACGAATGAAAAACACCCGCGCCTCAAAATAAACGGATTTTGCCATGTTTAAGAATGTTAAAAAAGAAGAGATCACCATTCCGGCTCAGATGAGTTACCTCATCCAAATCCGGGAATTCATTGAACATATCGGGAAACGGTATAAATTTTCCGATAAGGTGATCAATTCGTTTAAACTGGTGGTGGATGAAGCCTGTACCAACGTGATTCGTCACGGTTACCGTGATATTAAAAACGGTGAAATTCAGCTCAAGGCCATCATCCGGCGTATGAGTCTCACCATTGTGATCATTGATCAGGGCATCAGTTACGATCCGCGACAGGCCAACACGCCCGACCTTGCCAAATATGTAGATATCGGTAAAAAAGGCGGCCTGGGTATTTTAATGATGCGCAAGTTAATGGATGATATCCATTATGCCGTCACCGAACGCGGTAATGAATTCCGGCTGACCAAATACCGCGAGGAAATCCCCGACGGCAAGGTAAGCCAGTTGTGGCATTCCATGACCATGCGCGCCCGATACACGCTTATTTCCGCCGTCCTGATCACCGTGACCATCAGTCTTATATTCAGCGTCCTGATGTACAACATGAACGACACCGTACGGGATGAAACTTTAAACATGGTGTCCGGCGATGTAAAAACCCTTGCGGATAATTCCATAGACGATATCATATCCGATCAATATATCCCCATGTTTGAAAAAGTACGCTCCCTGCATCAAAACAACCCCGAACTGATAAACGAAGCTTTTATTACAGATACGCGCGGTCGTGTAATTGCCCGCAGCACGCTGTTACGGGAAACGCCTCTGGGACGTGTTTATACCATGCCGGACAGCGCCGTGGAACGCGATAGTGTACAAAACAGTGTTGTGCTCAATTACGCCATAAACGATACCACCCGCATTTATGATGTGTACAGTGAAATCCGTGAAAGCATCTCCGGAACGGGCGCGGCCCTCGGCTATGCGCACGTGTGGATCCGGGAAGCCACGCTGCGCCAGATCGTTTATGAGCGACGCATGGTCCTGTTATTGATTATGCTGATATTGCTCATGCTGGGGTATATCGGTTCCTTTTTCCTTATCAATCAGGTGCTTAAGTCGTTCCACAGCCTTGGCGACTGGGTCCGGCAAGTGGTACGCGGAACCGTGGATCAGGATGAAATTGACATCGACGCCTCGGACGAAATCGGGGAAATTGCCCAGGCATTCAATGAAATGACACAAAAATTCCATGCCGCCCAGGTCAATTTGATGGAACAGCAAAAACTGCAAAAGGAATTGCAGGTGGCGCAGGAAATTCAACAAATGTTGCTGCCCAGCGATTTCCCGCGGGTGGAAGGTTTTGATATCGGTTCCTATTACGAAGCCGCCAAGGAAGTGGGCGGGGATTTGTTTGATTTTGTGGAAGTCGATGATGAAACCGTCGGGATTGTTGTGGCCGACGTGTCGGGTAAAGGTGTGCCGGGTTCGTTGATTATGACCATGATTCGTACCGCCATTCGTCTGGAATCCCGCGGGAATAAGAATCCGGCGGATGTGCTGGCCAAGGTGAACCGTTTTGTTACCGACGACATGAAACGCGGCATGTTTGTTACCATGTTTTACGTAATTCTCGATTCCCGAAATCGTGTTATCCATTACGCCAGCGCCGGACACAACCCGATGATTCTCTATCGTTCTTCCACGAAACAGACTTATTATCTCAATCCCTCGGGATTCCCCGTGGGTATCCAGTTACCGGACCTGAAATTGTTTGATGATAAAATCGAAACCGATTCCATTCGTTTGCGTGAAGATGATATTCTGGTGCTTTATACGGACGGTATCACCGAGGCCATGAACCATCAACGCGAACTGTACCGGGAAGAACGATTTCTGGAATCGATCCGCAGCAACGGTCATCTGGATGTTACGGAATTTGTTAAAACCATAAAAGATGATCTTAAAAACTTCACCGGAGGCGCACCGCAAAACGATGACATCACCTTTGTTGCCATCAAGGAGAAAATGATGGCCGGTGAAATCATCTATAAAACCCATAAACAAATGGTGGAGCTTATTGAACAGGGTGTGCGCGTGAAAGATGCCTGTGAGCGCCTGAATATTTCCCAGTATCAATATTATAAATATAAGTCGATTGTGGATGAAGGCGGACTCGATGCGCTGCGCGCTTTTCTTGACGGTCAGGATCATATAGAGAAAAAACATTTGTCCATCGAGGTGAAAGCCAAAATCTTCGATATCATTCGCCAGAATCCCCGCTTTGGCCCCAAAAAGATTTCCGATTTACTGAACACGGAAAAATACGGATTTGTGGAACTGGATCAGCGGCGGATTTATAATGAATTGATAAAGATGCGCCTGAACACATATACTCTGCGTAAGCGTTTTCTGGAAAAAGGACAGAATAAGCGCCTTAAACAACCGGGAACACCGCTGCTCACCATGGATGGTAAGGTGATTCTTAATTTTGAGTCATCCGAAAGTGAAGTACAAAAGCGTTTGGGTACAACGCCACCCAAGCCGGTGTCGTCTCCCTCCCCGTCGCGACAAGAAGAAAAGAAACCCTTTGTACGGGTTATTAAAAGTGCCTCCGAAAAGGAAGAAGAGAAAACACCTCCCCCCCGTCCCAAACAGGTAAAACCGGAAGCGGCGCAGCCGGTTGCCGAACCCAAAAAAGAAGAAAAGAAAGCCGAAAAAGCGGAACAAACCGACAAAACGATTTCGGAGACCGTTCCCACAACGGAGCAACTCCGGGCCCGCGCGCGGGAAGTCCGTTCGGAAACACTTATCAACCAATATTACGATGCCTGTCGGGATGATTTATTGGCTTTGCAACAGCATCTCGAAAATATAAAGCCGCAGACGGATAACGCCGCTACCGTAAGAAAAATGCTTTTAATCCTGAAAATCACCACGAAAAATCCGATATTGAAAAAATTACCGGAATTTAGCCAGCTTATACAGCAGGGCGTTAAGTCCCTGGAAATACTGGCGGAGGCCGCGGATGATACGGATGCGCCCGTGCTTAAAAAACGTCTGCGGGACGTGTTGAATGTGTTGAAAAAAGAAAATATATTAAAAGCTGGCCAAAGCATTCTTGAACAGGTCAACACATTGGCGGTTATGCGCAAGAGCTGGTACGAAAGTCCGGCCGCCGTACCGGAAAAAAATCCGCTGGATGATATCCGGCAAAAACTCGCCCGGAAAAAAATAGTGCATAATTCGGAGCTTTTGAAAAAAGAGTCCTCCGGTTCAACCAAAAAATAACCCTCATTCCCTTAAGGAGGAATTGAATGGAAGGCATTCAGGTCTCAACTGAAGTTAGCGGTAGTCGTAATCATATCTCGATTATAAAAGTTGGAGGCTATATAGACACCACAACCTCTTCCGAACTGGAAAGAGCGTTAAACTCTTTGCTTAAGCAGGGACGTTTTTTCATAATAGTGGATTTAGGGAATGTGGATTATATCAGTTCCGCCGGTTGGGGTATCTTTATAAGCGAGATCAAGGCCATTCGGGAAAATGGTGGCGATTTGAAGTTGGTTCGCATGGTGCCCGATGTATATGAAATCTTCGAATTACTGGAGTTTCATCATATTCTTGATGTGTATGACCGCGTGGAAGATGCCGTCAATCGATTTGAAAGCTCCGAGGCTGCCGGAGAATCCGTGGCGCGGGAAATTACCCTGCCCAAAGCGGAAGAAAAACCGGCCGAGCCTGTAAGCAGGCCCGCGCCGGCACCGGAATCCACACCTACTCCCGAAAGCGAAATTGTGGAGACCACCCAGCAAATCAATCTGAACGATATGTCCCTTCAGGATAAAATCAAAAATATCGTTAAAGAAAACCCGGAATACGGCAGCCTGAAAATTAAACGGGAATTGAATACGGCGCGTTACGGTTTTACCCGCATCGGTTGGTTTGCCGTTCGTAACGAACTGGCCAGGCTTAAACTGAACAAACGTTCCAAACGATACGAGTTTGCCACATCCGCGTAAATTTATTTGAACTGATCCCGGTTTTAAGTGTAAAATCCCGTTATTCAAACGGGATTTTTATGTTTAAAACCTATCTTTTTCTTCTTGTTATTCTGTGTGCATATTTACCGGCGCAAACAGTACGGCCCGTCCGTATCCATTACAGTGGGGGGGGCGACTGGTACGGTAACAAAACAACCTGGAAAAATATCCTCAACAAGGCTCGGAGTGTTTTGAATATCAACAGCGCCCGTCGTGAATATGCCGCGCGCATAACCGATCCGGAATTCAGCGACGCGCCCATAGCTTATATTGCCGGACATGGCAGGGTGTCCTTTAGCCAAGAGGAAGCCCAACGCTTGCGTTTGTACCTGACACGCGGCGGCTTTTTGTTTGCCGATGATGATTACGGCATGGATGTATCTTTCCGTCAGGCGATGAAAAAGGTTTTCCCGGAACTGGATTTTGTGACCGTCCCCTTTTCCCATCCTATATATCACACCGTTTATGATTTTCCAAACGGCTTGCCCAAAATACACGAACATGCCGGCGGACCGCCTCAGGGGCTGGGCTTGTTTTTTGAAGGCCGTCTGGTCTGCTTTTATTCCTTTAATACGGATATTTCCGATGGGTGTGAAGCCCCGGACATTCACAAAGACCCGGCGGAAAAACGCGCGCAGGCCCTGAAAATGGCTGTGAATATTTTAGCCTACGCATTAACCTGGTAACCTATGGACATTCTTACGTTTCTTAACGAATTAAACCGCCAGGCACGTAGCTATCACCGACGTTTGTGGGCCGGACTCGCGGCACGTTTTATCATACTGGCGTTGACAGCCTGGGCCGCGATGGCGCTGCTGGATAATCTGGTTCATTTTAGCCGCCTGAGTCGTTGGGGCCTTTTTGTTTTCCATACCTTATTGTTGATGGCTATCGCGTTCTATTGGGCCATGCCCCTGCTGAAAGAGCGATTATTTAAAACACCCGGGTCCTTCGCCCGTCGGGCCGATATGTTGACCGGAGAAAGAGATACCTGGACCAACGCCGCCGACCTCGCGTTATCCTTAAAGGAAAATACTAGCCATCCCTACCGTCTTGCCGCTTTTTTACAATTAGCCCGGCAATGCCGTTTT
>RFFS01000102.1 GCA_003696775.1 Calditrichota bacterium | reverse complement strand
CTATAATCCTTGATTAAGTTTCTTTTTATTTATCTTCTATCGTCCTTCTTAGCATAAACACTAACTAAATGACGCACACAATATACGGCCATCCGGCGATTGGAAAAAAGCCGCTTTTATTGGAAACCTTGAAATTGAATAAGGACTTTATATATTACAAAACAATATCCCGGAAATGAGGTGTAACATGCTGAATGTAAAGTCGTTTTTGCGCTCCGAATACAGTCAGCGTTTGACCGGGCGCGATTTGGAGGATTTTAAATGGCTGACCCGGATTTTTCCTTTTAAAGTCAGTCCTTATGTACTGGATAATCTGATTAACTGGGAAGATTATCCCAATGATCCCATTTACCGACTGGTGTTTCCCGTGCGGGAAATGTTAACGGAAGCCCATTGGCGCTTATTGCAATCGGCGAATGGCCGTGCCGCGGAGCAAGCCGCCATCAACACCATCCGCCGGGAACTTAATCCTCATCCCGGTGGGCAAAAGAAAAACATCCCCACGTTAAAGGGGCGCCCCCTGGGCGGGTTGCAACATAAATATAGAGAGACGGTGCTCTTTTTCCCTGCGGCGGGTCAAACCTGCCATAGTTATTGTTCCTATTGCTTCCGCTGGGCGCAATTCGTACGCATGGATGAACATACCTTTAAAGCGCGGGATATCCGGGACTTGGTTGCTTATCTGAAGGCACATACGGAGGTGACGGATGTACTGATAACCGGCGGTGATCCCTTGTTCATGGATAACGAGCTTTTAGCGGTATATATCGACGCCTTGTTGCAACCGGGGCTGAGCCATGTGTTGAACATCCGCATCGGCACCAAAGCACCGGCCTATTATCCACAACGATTTTTAGATATGGCCGGAGATGGTTTTTTAAGGTTGGTGGATAAAATCCGCAGGGCGGGAAAAAATCCGGCCATAATGGCCCATTATACACATCCGCGGGAATTGGAGACGCCACTTGCCGTTCAGGCGGTGCAACGCCTGGTCAATGCCGGGGCGCTCCTGCGTACCCAGGCGCCGTTGGTGCGGCCGGTCAATTCCGACCCGGAGGTGTGGGCGACCCTATGGCGACGGCAGGTACAGTTGGGGATGATACCGTATTACATGTTTGTGGAACGCGACACCGGCGCGCATAATTATTTCCGTGTGCCTTTGATCCGGGCCCTGAACATTTATCGGCAGGCCACCGCCCGGTTATCCGGACTGGCTAAAACGGTTCGCGGCCCCGTTATGTCCGCCGATCCGGGCAAGGTATTACTGGATGGGGTGCTGAACGTGGGGGAGAGTCGCTATTTTGTTTTAAAATTCCTGCAGGCCCGCGATGCCGAAAACATCAACAAGGTATTTTTGGCTGTTTATGACGAACAGGCTGCCTGGTGGGATGAACTCAATGTGTTGCAACTGGACAACGCCGCTGACAACCGTCCGTCGGAAGGCCGCGCTAAACGCATTCCCATAAAAGGGTGAATAATGCAATGAAACAGGACGTGAGTCTGTTTATCTGTATAATGTAATCTTAATCGCCACGCGTATCATATTTGGTCTTGATAAATACGAACAAGCGTTCCGGGCCGCGGAGGATAAACATCTGGACATAGGCGGGCCGTTGCTTATGCAGCGCCTGTAAACGGGCTTTTATATCGTTCAGATTATGAACCGGTTGATTGTTAATTGACAGGATGATATCCCCGATTTTTAAACCGGCCAGGTCGGCCCAACCGGCGCTTGTCACATCGGAAACCCACATGCCCCGGGTGTCAAAATCGAGATTTGCCGATAGCAGAATGTCACGGGTCAGCGGTTGAGCGCTGAACCCGTACAGGGTATCTTCGTAGCTTTCCGCCAAAAAACGGTTGATGGGCGGAGCCGTCAGATGGACATGGGTGTCAGTGATGCGGCCTTCCCGCCAATAGCGCACCCGGGCGCTGTCTTCAGGGTAAGCGCGTATGCGTTCGCGAAAATGTTCCAGGTCGCTGTAACGTTCGGCCAGTAAGGGAAAATCGCCCAATTGTAACAGGACATCGCCTGTTTGCAAGCCGGCCTGACGGGCGGGCGAACCCTCCAACACATCGTTGATCAGTATGCCACGCAGCGAATCGGCATGGAAATAACGGGCCATGGCACGGGTAAAGGGCTGCATGGTTATGCCCAGCCATTTTTTATTTTCACTCATTTGGGGGGTATAAACCGGCGGTTTGTCCAGTAACTCTTTTAGTTTGGAAGCCAGTTGGATTTTAAACAAACGGACGTCATGCGCGGCGACCCCTATCGGGCGATTGCGGCTATCCAGGACCAGTCCCAAAGGTTGTTGCAGTAAGCTGCCGTCCGCCAGATAATAAGGATGCAACCCGTCCTTCCGGGCGCTAAGACGTATTGCCTCGATAAAAGGCAGGGATTGATAGGCTTCACTTAATACGCCCAGCACCAGCAGTTGGTCACCGAGATGTACCTCACTTTGTGTGTAAAATGTACATCCTTTTCGGCGATGAAGGGAATCCAGTTGCAGAAACCCCAGCCCCCAATCATCATCCTTGCCCACAAAACGGGCGGAAGTTTCCTCGCCGTCCGCAAAACGCACGGTAATTTCCCCGGGTGGTTCGTTCGGCCCGGTCACTCTTAAGGGTGTGAAACCTGTTCCGGTACGGAAAATGGCTGATGTTGTAACAATCATCCCCTCATTGCCATATAATATACCTGTCAAATTGCGGGTTATCGTTCGCTTCCTTATAAAACTATTCGATCGAATCGATTCAAAATATTCGATCTCCACCAGATAAGGTCGGTAAGTATGTATGGCCTTATTCCAGTCACCCGCCGCAGAAAGGGAAATGCCAAACAGTATAACAAACAAAATGTGTTTCATTGGGCGGGCACTCCTTCAATAAGGGCAAAGCGTTTACTATTTTCCGTTTGCACCATAAGCAGCACGCCCCGCTCCGAATCCCTTAACGCTTTTTGATAGCGTTTGCGAAAATGCTGTACATCGGAGATGACAGCGCCGTTTATGCGTAGGATGATGTCGCCCCGTCGGATGTCGCCCTTAAAGGCCGGGCCGGGGATTTTAACGCCGGAAACAATCACCCCCCGGGCATCCTTCAATTGCAACTGCCGTTTTATGCGTGGCGTAATCTCTTCCACGGTCATGCCCCAGGTTTTGGCATTGAATTCCGTTCCCTGAAATTTACCGTGGCGGCCTGTTACAAGCTGAACGCTGAACACACTGTCGCCGCGTTGGATATGCATCGGTAAACGGCTGCCCACCGGTACATTGGCGATGCGCAGGCGAAGCGCGGGCAGCTCCTCCCGGTAAACGGCGTTAACGGGACTATGATTGATGGCGGTGACCACGTCTCCGGGGCGAATGCCTGCGGAATCCGCCGGACTGTCGGCCTCCACATCGGCCACCAAGGCCCCCCGCATGTCCGGTGTTTTACGGTATCGGCGGAAATCCTTGATTTCCTGCCAATGAATACCCACATAGCTGCGTTCCACTTCCCCGTGATCGATGATCTGCCGGATGACAAACTGAACGATATCCGCCGGGATGGCAAAACCGAGATTTTCGCCAAAGGTAACGGCCCGGGCATTGATGCCAATGATGCGCCCGTCCAAATTGACCAATGGACCGCCGCTGTTGCCGGGGTTGATGGCCGCGTCCGTTTGCAACCACAAATTGAATGGTGAAACCATGTCACCCATATCCTCAAAATAGCGATCCACGGAACTTATGACGCCCATGGATAGGGAACGGGATAAGCCCAGAGGAGAGCCCAGCGCGATCACCACCTGACCCACTTCGGTTTTGTTGCTGTTGCCGAATCGGGCGTAAGGCACCCGCCTCAGACCGGCGGCTTCCAGGTCTAATTTCAGCATGGCCAGGTCTGTCCAGGGGTCCAGTCCGATGACCCGGGCGGTTAATTCCTCGCGGGAAGAAAGTGTGCAACGGACAAAACGCGCCTTTTCCGCCACATGATTGTTGGTGACCACATAACCGTCCGGACTGATAATCACTCCGCTGCCGGTTACCTGCATCTTTTGTTTTTCACCGCTGATTAAAATTTCTTTAACCGGTTGTATGTGTACCAATGCCGGAAAGACCTGATCGCGCGCGTAGCGAACACGGTCTTCCATGTCGCCGGCTCTGAGCGTGGCAAGAATCAGGAAACAAAACAATGTAAATCGGGTCATTGGGAAGCCGCTTTCTCTTTGACGGATCGGTTAAAATGGATGGCATTGAACAGGGCGATAAAATAGATGAGTGCCGCCAGCAACAAAGCGACCAACAGCGGGACGCCGCTTAACCAATGCAGCCAGCCGCTCAGGGCCACCACAAATGTCAGAACGGCGATCAAAGTCAGCAGTCCCATGCGTTTTTGTATTTCCTTGCGGATTTTACGTCCGGGCCGCGCATCATTAAGCAGGATTTTGACCTCGGCCATATAGGTCAGCCAGGAAATGATCAGAGACCAAAACGTGGCCGTTGCCCGGTTGATGTGCATGATTTCAAAAAGAAACGTGGCGGCGATAAAGGTGAAAATCGGGGAATAATCCTTAAGTTGTGACGGCTTTTTGCTCATGGGGTCTTTCGTCAAAATGATATGAAGGGGGAATATAGAGCCGAATACAATTTCGGGCAAGGCCGTTAATCCGTATTGTGCCGGGACAACCAGATATCCAGTTGGCGGGCAAAGGCTTCCCGGTTTTTGGCCGTGGGGGCGGCAGGCCCGCCGGTATAAACGCCGCCTTCGCGCAGTTGGCTTATAAAATTGCGCAGGCTCAGCCGGGTGCGCACATTTTCTTCACTGTACAATTCCCCGTTGGGGTCAAGCGCCAGCCCGCCGTGGGCGATCACTTCGGCGGCAAGGGGAATGTCGGCCGTAATAACCAGGTCACCGGGTGCCATATGCTCCAGAATAACCGAGTCCGCCACATCGGCCCCGGCTTTAACCAGCTTAAACGCCACCGGTGTGTTATGCGGCAACCGCAGGGGGCTGTTGGCCACCAGTGTCATCGGGATATGCGTACGGCGCGCGGCGCGATACAAAATCTCCCGTATCGGTCTGGGACAGGCGTCGGCATCCACCCAAATCATGTTTTGTTTTCCTTGCATCGCGGCTTTCTTTTGTTTAACCGTCCCAACCTATAAAAATCGAATGTGTTATCAAAACCGTTTTTATCCATATGTCAAGGCGTGTTTTTATTCTTTTAAAAGATTTTTAAATGTCCGACGGTTGCCCGGTTTCCCGTCCGCAAGGCCCTGCTTTTACGGGCACCGAACGAATTTTTGTTTCGGCGGATGGGGAATTAATCGTATCTTATGGAAAACATGTAAAAAGCGGAAGCATGAAACCACCCAAGGAAAAACAACTTTCGGTTGACGATCATCCTTTGGCGGCCTGGTTTTTGGGCCCCAAGGGCGAACACAGCGAAATCTGGTCCCACCTGCTGGGTTATATTTTTCAGGATTATGTCTATTGGCGGCGTAATTACTTTCCACAGGACCCGATTGTAATTGACCGGTTGCGTCGGCGCAGGCATGAACCCTGGTTCGATTATATGACCTCCAATCTGGATAATGTGCTGAACGATCTGAAAGCGCACTTCCCGTTTTATTCACCGCGATACATCGCCCATATGCTTTCGGAACAAACCCTGCCGGGTGTGTTGGGTTATTTTGCCGGCATGTTGTACAACCCCAATAATGTAACCGATGAGGCCGCGCCGGTCACCGTGCGTCTGGAGCTGGAAGTCGGCCGGATGATTGCCGGGATGATCGGTTATAAGCCGGAAAAAAGCTGGGCGCATATCACATCCGGCGGTACCGTGGCCAATATCGAGGCCTTGTGGATTGCGCGCATGGCGCAGTTTGTACCGTTAATTGTGCGGGAATTTTGCCAAAAGGAAAACATCGCCTTTACAATTAAAACCGCAAACAGGGAGGCGCGTGATATACGTGATGTGGCCACGCATACACTGCTGCATCTGCCCGCCGACCGCAGCATAAAACTGGTCAAAATCCTGGCCCGTTATCTGATAAAGGAAAAAGGGTGGCCCGAAGATGAAGCGCTAACCCGCATCAATCGTCATATTCATGACAGCCGCTTTAATCCGGGTCGCCGCGGCTATTTTCGCCTTTACGAAGCCGTGGGCTGCACACCGCGTATTTATGTCAGCGCCACCGCCCATTACAGCATTGCCAAAGCCGTTAATTTGCTCGGATACGGGGAAGACCATATCGTTCCGGTTCCCATCAACAAGTATTTTCGAATGGATACGGATGTTTTGCGCGATCTGTTGACGGAACAGCCGGATAACGCTTATACCGCCGGTGTGGTAGCGGTGATGGGTACCACCGAGGAAGGCGCCGTGGACGCCATTCATGAAATCCATAACCTGCGCATGGAACTGGAAACGCGGCATAACCGGTCTTTTTGGCTGCACGCCGACGCGGCCTGGGGCGGCTATGTTAAAAGCCTGTTTTGTGGTCACGACGCCCTGGAAGGCGCGCCCCTGCCGCGAAGCGAAGAGGCGATCCGCACGTTTCTTGATGTATTGAAAATGCGCGAAGATGTTGAACTCCCCCTTTCCGATCCGCAAAAGGAAACCCTGAGCGCCACCCTGCGCTGGGAAGAACCCGAACTGGTCAAAGCCTATATGCACATGTCCTGCGCCAATTCGGTAACCATCGATCCGCATAAAATGGGCTATATTCCCTATCCGGCGGGCATCGTGTCATTCCGCAATGGTCTGGTTACGGAACTGATTGCCCATAAGGCCCAATACATATCCGATATCGACGAAGGGATCAAATCCATGGATGAGTCCGGCCCCATCCATGCCATCGGGCCGTATATTCTGGAAGGCAGTAAGCCGGGCGCGGCGGCGGCGGCCTGCTGGCTTTCCCATAAAACCATCCCGCTTAAAACACACGGGCACGGTAAAATCATCCGTACCGGTCTGTTAAACGCCCGTAAGCTCGATTTTTATCTGCGCCAACACCGGCGCATGTTTACGCTCATCGAGGCGGAAATTCACGAATTTCAGAAGTACAGCGACGGCGTGGCCCGGCCGTTTTCTTTTTTTCCGCTCTACACGCCGGATACCAACATCGTTTGCTTCATCGCCGCGCCGGTTAGGGATGTGCCCGGCACAGCGGATATAGACCCGGTTGCCCTTAACGAACTGAACCGGCTGAATAACCAGATTTATCACCATTTGACCATCAGCGGCGTGGATGTGGGCTATAAGCCACCCTACGGCCAGCCTTATTTTGTTTCCCGCACCCGTTTTGAACAGGAGCAATACGCCTTTGCCTCGCTTAAACCCGTTTTGGAACCTTTTGGAATTCCCGAAGCCGATTATAAACGAGACGGCCTGTTCGTGTTGCGTTCCACGGTGATGAATCCCTTCTATTATCTTTCGGAGCAGGAGGGTAAAAACTATTTGTTGGATTTTGTTAAATTTCTGCATCTTACAACCCGAATGGTAGTCAATAAAATGTATGGCAAGAGGGGAAGCGAGGTGTTTTAATGAAAATAACGCTGGGAATCAGCGGTTCTATCGCCGCCTACCGCATGCCGAATCTGATTTCGCAAATGGTCAAACAGGGACATGAGGTCAAAACCATTCTCACGGAACCGGCACGGGCTTTTGTTACCCCGCAGGCGCTGGCGGTGATGAGCAACCATGCCTGCCATACAGATGCCGATGAATGGCATAATCAGGCCGGCGTTTTACATATCGAACTGGCGCGCTGGTGCGATCTGTTCCTGATTGCGCCGCTTTCCGCCAACACATTGGCCAAATTGGCCGCCGGCATGTGCGATAACCTGCTTACATCCGCGGTACGGGCCTTGAAAGAGCGCCCCCTTTTGCTGGCGCCGGCCATGAACACGGCCATGTGGGACAATCCCTTTACGGCGCAACATCTGGATCGTTTACGGCGGATTTATCAGGCGGAAATCATTCCACCGGTGTCCAAGGTGTTGGCCGACGGTGAGGAAGGGATGGGCGCCCTGGCCGAAGATGCGCAGATACTGGCGGCGGTTAACAGATATGAAGATTTGAAAAGCATCTAAACAAAAAAAGCCCCGACGGGCGGGGCCTGATGTTAAGCAAAAATAAGTTATTCTTCAGGATTCAGTTCCAGTTTCCAATTGATATTAACCGCCGGACGCAGCATGGCGGTCACGCCGCAATACTTGCCTTCCGAAAGCTCGATGGCGTGGGTGATTTTATCCTCGGCCAGTTGATCGCCCCAAAATTTATAGATAACGGTGATGTTTTTATAAACCTTGGGATGTTCATCGGTCATGTCCGCTTCGATGTGTACCTCAAAGCGATCGTAAGGCATGCGCATTTTATCCACAATGGAGGCCACATCACTGCCTGTGCAACCGGCCAGGGAAAGTAACAACAATTCTTTGGGACGGATACCCGCTTCGGAACCACCGAACATTTCCGGACCGTCCATGGGAATCCAATGCTTGCTATCGGTTAATCCTAAAAACGTAACCCCTTTGATATTTACAGCTTTGGCTTTTGGCATAGTGCGTTCCTTTCCTTTTTGCGTGGTAAATCCATTGGATGCGCTGTGCGAAAAAAGTTACATCATCAAAAGTCATAACGCAGGTTGAGTAAGGGAATGGGAAATCCTTGTTGCAAGGCTTCAAGCACCAGCATCACCCCGGCGTCGATAGTGAATTTGCCGTATTCAAAGCGCAGGGCGGGGGTTACGGGCAGGTTGTTGAATTCGAACCGGCTGTCCAATGGAAAATAGGTCTCGATCATAAACCCCATGTGGTCGGAAACCTGCTTGTAGCCGCCCAAACCGATCAGGGCATTGTCGGATACAAAAAAATCATTGCCGTTATTGGAAAACCCCCATCCCACCATTGCCGTGATCTGGCCGTTCCGATCACCGTAAGTATAGGCGCCGTAAAACATGCCCGCATTGAATTCATTCAATGTAAAAAAAGCACCCAGGGCTACGGCATGCCGCTCACTCAGGCGAATGCCCGCCTTGGTGGCTACGTATTTTAACTGTTCATTGAGTGAGAGACCCGGAATGATGGAAAAGCCGCCCTGGAGGAGCCAGTTGTCAACAGGGGCATAGGTGATGCCGGGGAAAAAGATTTCGTTGTCGGTTAAGTATGCCGTGCCCGCTGGCAGGGTTTCCGCCGTGGGCAAATACATCAGATACGGCCCTACCCGATGGCTTTGGGCTGACCCGGCCTCGATGGATCGGATGGAAGAACGATTGAGTTTGATGGAGGCGCCATTCTCCAACTGTAGGGTAATGGTTGTTGGCGTTTCCTCGATGATCTGTCCGTAAATCGCCGAACCGTCGGTCAGCTCCACGCGGGTACGTTTGGCATTGTCCTGGGCAGACAAGAAGGCCATCCCGATCAAAAGCAATAAGAATATTTTATACATGGTGTACTCTTTAATAAATAGATTAACAAGTTTGTCCGTCCGTCATGATTGTATCCTCAAAATATGAATTTACGGATTCGTGTCACGGGAAGGCAATTCCAAAATCTTTTGGGATTCCGATATGGAAAATGTTTCCACATCCTTGAGTTTCCTTTCCATAACGTTTGTCCGGGTTGTGCGCAATTCGTCCAGCGTTCCCGATGCCGTATTGATTTGCTTATGCACTTTTGCCAAAACGCCCGAAAATTTCCCGAATTCGGTTTTAACCGCTTTTAAGATATTCCAAACTTCACTGCTTCTTTTTTGTACGGCCAGGGTTCTGAAGCCCATTTGCAAACTGTTTAATAATGCCGAAAGGGTGGTGGGCCCGGTTACGGTGATTCGGTACTTTCTTTGCAGGGTTTCAAATAGCCCAGGATGGCGCAATACTTCGGCGTACAGACTTTCCACCGGTAAAAACATGACGCCAAAATCGGTTGTATGCGGCGGATCGATGTATTTTTCACTGATGGTTTTGGCAAAAAGTTCAATCTTCCTTACAAGTAATTTTTGAGATTTTTCGATTTCACTTTTATCTCCCTTTTCAAAAGCATCCAACAAAGCGTGGTAATCTTCCATCGGGAATTTGGAGTCGATGGGCATCCACACCTCTTCGCCGGATTCTTTGCCGGGTAGTTTTATGGCAAATTCCACATGCGCCTGGCTGCCTTTTTTAGTGGCGACATTTTTGGCATATTGTTTCGGTGTCAGGATTTGCTCAATGATGTTTTCAAGTTGATATTCTCCCAAAACGCCGCGTGTTTTGACATTTGTCAATACTTTTTTCAGATCACCGACGCCGGTGGCCAGGTTTTGCATTTCGCCCAAACCTTTATGCACCTGCTCAAGTCGTTCGCTGACCTGTTTAAAAGATTCTCCCAGCCTTTTTTCCAATGTGCTTTGCAATTTTTCATCAACCGTTTTCCGCATTTCGTCAAGCTGCTTGCTGTTATCCTCGCGGATCGATTTCAATTGTTTCTCGATGGTTTGCTCGATTTGCCTGATATGATCCGTGGTTTGTTTATGGGTGTCGCTTTGCTGTTTGTTGAAATCGTTAAATTTTTGCCTGATTATTTCATTGAGTTCTTTGATGTTCCGGGCTAATTTATCTTCAAAGGATTTTAAGGATTTTGTTAATTCTTCTCTGTTGCTTTTGGTGATTTGTATGTTTTGTCCGTTGAAATCGCTTAGCTGCTTGATTTGCCGGTTAAATTTGACTTCCAGCAACTGATTTAATTCCTTTACATTGTTTTCAAATTTTTTCCCGAAGGCCTCTAAGGAACGGGTCAGTTCATCGCGGTTTGTCCGGGCGATTTCATTCGTCTCTTTTCTGTTCCGTTGAAATTCATCTTTAATCGAACTTCCCGTGTGGGCCAGGGTTTGGTCAAACTTTAATATGGAATGTTCCACATCCTTTAATTGCGGTTTGATATCGATGGTTGTTTTTTTAGTCAGAATAATGACACTATTGATTAAAACCAGAATAATTAAAACGATTAAAAGAATTTCTGCCATGAGCGCTCCCTGATGAAAAAGTCTTACTATGTACGGATACGTTTTTTAAGGATTTCCATCCCCGGATGGTTCATTGTACCGGCGACCGGTATGAAGGTGCTTTCCTTCTGTCTTTAATATCCTGCATAACCTTTCATTTCGCAACAAAAAAAGGTTCACTGTTCCGACAACAGGCTGGTGTTAGGATGCCGTGGAAACGGTGCATTTGAACACATCCCATGCGTTGAATGTATATCACGGCTGGGAAGACCGCCTGGCGATCCGTCGCGTAAACAAAAAAACCGCCACCCCAAGGGGCAGCGGTTGAGTTGGGTTATAAATAGGTTAGCCAGTCTTCGGGGCATTTGGTGTTGCCGTTAAAGATGCCGAAGAACATTTCCTGGAGTTTGGTGGTTACCGGTCCGCGTTTTCCGATCCCCACTTTAATCTTATCCACGGAACGGATAGGGGTGATTTCCGCCGCTGTGCCGGTAAAGAAAATTTCATCGGCGATGTACAGGCTTTCGCGCGGCAGGGCTTCCCGTGCCAGATTCATACCCAGTTGTTCCACGAGATAAATGACGGTGGAACGGGTAATGCCGGGTAGGATGGCCGAGCTTAATTCCGGCGTGAACACCGTATTACCCTTGATCATAAACAGATTCTCTCCGCTGCCCTCGGCCAGATATCCCTGGTGATCCAGAGCGATGCCTTCCGTGTAGCCGTTCAGCACGGCTTCCATTTTAATCAACTGACTGTTCATGTAGTTGGCGCCGGCCTTGGCCATGGCCGGCAGAGTGTTGGGGGCGATGCGGGTCCAGGTGGAAACCATCACGTCAACACCTTTCTCAAGAGCTTCCGGTCCCAGATATTTACCCCATTCCCAAACGGCAATATAGGTTTCGATGGGATTGTCCAGCGGATTAACGCCGAACTTGCCAAAACCGCGAAAAATGACCGGACGGATGTAACATTCCTTCATGTTATTTACACGAATGGTTTCCAGTACGGCTTCCACCAGTTCGTCCACGGTGTATTCCGGTTCCATGCGGTAAATACGCGCGGAATTCAGCAGGCGCTGCATATGTTCGCGTAACCGAAATACAGCGGGGCCGTTTGCGGTATCGTACATCCGGATGCCTTCAAAGACCGATGTGCCGTAATGCACCACATGCGACATCACATGGATTTGCGCGTCATCCCAATCGATAAAGGTTCCGTTTTTCCAAACTTTTTGTCCGATTTTCGACATAACTACTCCTTATTTTCAACACAGCGATTCATAGCCGTCCCAATGTAAAATGTCCGGTCGGCATGGAGGTGTCGCTTATTTACGTTTTTTACGTCCGCTGAACATGTTAAGCAGACTGATGATCGTGCCCAGCGTGCTGCCGATGGAGGTCAGGCGGGATTTGATCTGTTCATTAAATGTTTCTTCTATTTTGGTAAGATTGCTTACCGCGGATTCCACTTTAACCGAAGTGGTTGTCAGGGTGGAAGAAACCTGTTTCAGGTTATCCAGCACTTCCGGCAGGTCTTTGTTAACCGTATCCAGCGTTTGGTTCACTTTGACAAGAGATTCTTTCAACTGTAATACAACCGGTATCAGTAGAATGGCCAGCGCCGTCAGCGCCAGTAAAAAGATTACAAAGGCAATTTCCCACATCATGCGTTGTCCCGTCGGTTATTTTTCTTCATCCTGTTTCTCATCCACGTCATCCATGGAGTTCAGGCTCTCTTCAAAGGCCCGTTCTTCCGCGGTTTCCGCCGGCGCGGTTTTAATGCTTTGTTCCACGCCGCCCACTTTGTTTTTCAGGTCGGTCAGTTCCTCGTAAATTTTATCCAGTTCATCCTTGGCTTTTTTTATGATGTCGTCACTGTCATTAAACAACTCTTCCCGGATATCCCTTCCGGATTTGGGCGCGAACAATACGCCTGCAATCAGGCCGATGGCGCCGCCAACGATTAGTCCGCTGAAAAATCCACTACCGTTTTCTGAAGACATGGCATCCTCCGTTCTTTTAGATTTTTATATTACATTTTAGTTTTATAAGGCTAATGCGCTTTATAAAGCTAACCAAATAAGAGGCCATTTTCAATTGTTCCACAACTTCTTTTAAGAAATAATTTTGACAAACCCTTAACGTCTGCATAAATTTGTCAGCTAATTTGTTACCACAAGAGGAATCTGTAATGGCCATACAAACCCTTGATTTAACCAGTTTACGTGAAAAAAAACTGAATATTTACGAAGCCTGCCTGCTCATTTCCGCACGGGCCCGTCAAATCAACTCCGAACGCATCGAAAAGAAAAAAGACAATGAGATGTTTTCGGATATGGACTTATATGATGAAGCGGATATTTATGATCGTGAATTGATGGAAGATATTAAGTTTGAGAAAGAGATAAATCCCACGGTGATCGCCCAACAGGAATTTTTTGAGAATAAAATCCGTGTGTATTATGAATCTCCGGACGAGATGACCACCGACGAATAAACCCGTTTGCTTATAAAAAGACGGCTCTTTATTTTATATGCATAGTATATCGCAGGTATGAAGGAGTACTCTTATGAAGATCAAGGAAAAAATCGAAAATCATATTGCCGTGTTAAGTCTTTCCGGCAAGATGATGGGTGGGCCGGAAACCACAAGTATTCATGATCATATAAAAGGCCTGATTCAGGATGGCATCAAAAATGTGGTCATCGATCTGGGCGAGGTCAAATGGATGAACAGCTCCGGCATGGGCGTGCTGATGGCCGCCAAAACCACCCTGGATAACGCCGAAGGCCGGCTGGTTTTGGCCCGTGTTACCGAAAAAGTACAAAGTCTGCTGATCATAACGCAACTGATAAAGGTCTTCGAAACCTACGAAACGGTCGAACGCGCGATTTCTTCTTTTGACAACTAAGCAAACATTTTCTACCATTACAGGGATTGGGATACACTCAATCCCTTTTTTTGTATATACGGTTGATTATTTTCCTTTCCTGTCGATAGAGAAAATCCGGGAAACAACGATCAATCTAACCCATGGATGACTATATGGCTGAATCAATTGAACAATTGCGGCGCGCACTGGAACGTACACGTCTGGAAATGGCCTCCATTCAACATATCGGACGTGCGTTAAGTTCGGAATTGAACATCGAACGGTTGCTGATGGTGGTGATGCGTGAAGTGAATAAACTGATGCATGCCGAACGGGGCACTTTTTATATCGTTGATCAGGAAAAGGGCGAACTGTGGTCCAAAGTGGCCCAGGATGCCGAAATCACCGAAATACGTTTGAAAATTGGTGTGGGCATAGCCGGTCATGTGGCCAAAACAGGGGAAGTGATTAACATCCCCGACGCCTATAAAGATGATCGCTTTAATCCGGAAATCGACAAAAAAACCGGTTACCGTACCCGCAGCATTCTCTGCATGCCTATATTTGAAGCCTCTGCCCGTGATCAGGATAACCGGGCGATTATCGGGGTGTTGCAGGTGTTGAACAAGGAAAACGGTGTATTTGAAAAAGAAGACGAAGAACTGCTGGCCAGCATGGCCTCGCAAATCGCCATCGCTATTAATAACTCCTTTCTCTATTCCCGTCTGGAAAAAAAACTTAATGAACTGGACCTGCTGTTTGAATTGGAAAGGGAAGTGAATCAGGCGGCCGATCTGAACGAACTGTTGAAAATATCCATCGACCGTATTGTGACCACCATGGGCGTGGAAGCGGGTTTAATCACCCTGCGCGATCCCAAAAGCGGTGAGTTTAACAAGCGGGTGGCCAAGAACATCGATGACGCTTCCCTGGAAAATATCCGCTTTACCGGTAAATCCGGAATCGTGGGCAAAGTGATCCAGAGCGGCCGGCCCTACATCACCAATAACACCATCGAAGACCCTTTGTTTAAAGAAGCCTTCGGCGATAAAATCGGGCTTAATATACGCCAGGTGGCCTGTGTACCGTTAATGATTGACGATAAAGTGATCGGGGTGTTGGAATTGCTGAATAAAGCCGCCCAAAACGACTATTTCAGCAAGGATGATGAACGTCTGCTCATATCCATCACCAGCCAAATCTCGCGTACCATAGAAACTTTCCGCCTGCGGGAAGAAAACATCAAAGCGGAACGTTTGTCGGCCATTGGGAATATGATGAGCACCATTGTGCACGATTTGCGTACGCCCATGAACAATATCTATGGTTTTGTGGATTTATTGCAGGAAGAAGATGATCCCGAAGCGCGCCACGAATACGCGGAAATTGTTATACAGCAAATCCGCTTTTTAACCAATATGACCACCGATGTACTCGATTTTGCCAAAGGTAAATCCAGCCTGCTGCCGGTTAAAACCGCGGTGAATAAAATTTTGGATGACTTTGAAACCTTCTTCAAGGCCGATGTGGTTCGTAAGGGCTACACATTTGAAACCGCCTGCAATGTGGCCAGCATGATCTATGTGGACCCTGAAAAAATCCAACGAATTTTTATGAATATCATGAAAAATGCTCTGGAAGCCATGGAACCCGGCGGTACTTTTAGCCTGATAGCCGAAGATGACGGCGATCATGTTCTTTTTCTGCTTAAGGATACCGGCAGCGGTATCCCGCCGGAAATACGCGATCGGCTGTTCGATTCCTTTGTAACCAGCGGTAAAAAAGGCGGCACCGGTCTGGGTCTGGCAATAGTGAAAAAACTGATAGAAGAACAAAAAGGCCGCATCGAGGTGGAATCGGAAGTAAATGTGGGGACGACCTTTAAAATTTATTTCCCTAAACTGAATTAACCGACGACCAAAGGGCCGTATTCAGGATGGAAAACATGCATCCCGCGCTTTTTTATGATCCGATTTTTCTTGAGCATAAACCGGGGGGCGCACATCCCGATAACCCGCGCCGCCTGGAAGCGATACTCAATCAACTACAACAAAACACATATACGTATAACCGACCGCCGGAGGCCAGCGTGGAATGGCTGACGCGCGTGCATGCGCCGCGCTATGTTGACAAAATACTGTCCATAAGGGGGCGCTCCGTTTCCCTGGATGGCGATACCCATACCTCCGCGCAAAGTGTTGACGCGGCTTTGCTGGCCGCGGGCGGGGCTTGTGCCGCCGTCCGATATGTTTGGGAACATCCCGGCGAGACCGCCATGAACCTGTGTCGCCCTCCGGGGCATCATGCCACGCCGGATCGCGCCATGGGGTTTTGCCTGTTCAACAATGTGGCGGTGGCCGCCGCTTACGCCCGGCAACAACCGGGTCTGGACGCCATATTGATTGTGGATTGGGATGTGCATCACGGCAACGGCACACAGGATATTTTTTACGATACGGATAAGGTGTTCTTTCTTAGTTTGCACCAACATCCGCTTTATCCCGGCACCGGTCAAGCGACGGAAACCGGCCGGGGCGCGGGAAAAGGCTATACGATGAATATCCCCTTGCCCCCGGGATCGGGTGATGCGCTTTGGCTGAGTAAACTGGATGAGGCGCTCGATGCCATCGGAGCCCGTTTTACACCGCAACTGGTGCTTATCTCTGCGGGATTCGACGCGCATCGAATGGACCCGCTCGGCGGCATGGATGTAAGCGAAGAAGGATTTTATAAAATGACCCAACGCGTCCGCGCGTTTGCCCGGGAACATTGCGCGGGACGGCTCGTCTCCACGTTGGAAGGCGGCTACCATCCCCAGGCCCTGGCGGCCTCCGTGGTCGGGCATTTGGAGGCTTTAAGCCAATGAGAAAAATGATCCTTTTGATTGGGTTGTTAGCTTTAACCGTCTGCCAACAAAACACCACCGTTCCATTAACGCGGGAAAAAGCCATGGAACTGCGCAAAAAAATGATCGAGCAGCAAATAATGGCCCGCGGCGTTAAAAACCCGCTTGTGATTGAAGCCATGCGAACCGTGCCGCGTCATGAATTTGTACCCCGGGATATCCGGTCTAATGCCTATAACGATCAGGCCTTGCCCATTGGCTTTGGTCAAACCATCAGTCAGCCGTACATCGTGGCGTTTATGAGCGAACATCTCGGCGTTAAGCCGGGCGATCGTGTTTTGGAAATCGGTACCGGTTCCGGTTATCAAGCTGCGGTATTGGCCCGGATTGTGGACACGGTTTACACTATGGAAATTATTCCCCAACTGGCGGAGCGCGCCGCCCGGACACTGCAACACCTGGGGTATAAAAATGTGGTGGTGCGTCATGGCGACGGCTACGCGGGCTGGCCGGAAAAAGCCCCTTTCGACGCCATCATAGTAACCGCCGCGCCCCCAAGTATTCCGCCCCCGTTGCTGGCCCAGCTTAAAACCGGCGGACGCATGGTGCTGCCTGTGGGAGAATACGTTCAGGAATTGAATATTATACGCAAAACCGAAAGCGGTTTGCACATGGAAAGTGTTTTGCCGGTGCGATTTGTACCCATGACCGGTAAAATTCAACAAAAAAACAAACAGGATTAAGCATGTATTCAAAACGTCGCGCCCATATCGCGGATGAAGTTTTGGGTCGCCATATGAAACGCGACCCATGGGCGCGCCTTTACGGTCAACTGGTGTATCATCAAAAAAAGGAAAACCTGTCCGCCGATGCATGGCTGGCCTTGCGTAACCAGCTTGAAGAGCGCGGATTGACGGCCCGTCTTACGGAAACAAGGAATCGTTATCAGATACGTATTTTGGCATCGGATCGTTCGCCGGGCAGGGATAACTACTTTTTACATATTTTACTGTTAATGCTAACGGTGATCACCACCACCATGACCGGCGCGCAGTTTATAATGCGTAATCCGTTTCAATCGCCGGCGGATTTTTTCAGCGGCATGGACTATTCCTTTGCCCTGCTTACGATTTTACTCGCGCATGAAATGGGGCATTACGTTGCCGCCCGTTATCATAAGATGCGGGTCACTCTGCCCTATTTTATCCCCTTTTACATTCCAGCTTTTCATCCCGGCACATTCGGCGCCTTTATCAAAATGAAATCGCCCGTGCCCCATCGCCGGGCCTTATTCGACGTGGGGGTGGCCGGGCCTCTGGCCGGGGTCGTTGTCAGTATCCTTTTTTTATGGATCGGATTAAACCGCTTACCCGGCGAATCGGAAATGTGGGCCTATATACAAACCCTGCATCCCATCGATGGTGGCGGCGCCATTCCTTTAACTCTTGGCGAGAACCTGTTGTTTGACGCCTTAAAGATGCTGGCCGGCAAGCCCTGGCTGCCCATGTCGGAAATTTATCATTTTCCATATATCTTTGCCGGTTGGTTCGGTTTTCTGGTCACCGCCATCAACCTTATGCCCATCGGTCAGTTGGACGGCGGGCACATCACCTACGCCTTGTTTGGGGAAGGCGCCGCCCGGGTGGCTCTGGCCGCTTTCGCATTGCTTGTTTTCCTGAATATCTATCTGATAACCCGTTTTGATTCCATGGTGTATGTTTTGTGGACGCTTTTGATACTGGTGTTCATCCGTTTTAAACATCCGCCCACTCTGAATGACGAACGCGGGCTGACGCCGCTTCGACGGGCCCTGGGATATTTTTCCTATCTTGTATTTATTCTTACATTCACACCATTACCCATCTATATTCCGTAGGAGCTGACTTTAATGATCCTCTATATCTTAACGGCATTGGGCATTGTTTTGCTCATCTGGGCCGGGTTGATTTATCTGCGTAAAGCCCTTTGGGACAGTGTGCATCGTAATTTACTGGATCTGGAAGATAAATACGGCGGCAAGGTAATCCGCAACGGTTTTGCATCCCGTCCGGTTTATAAAGGTGTGGTGCACCAGGCGGATGTCACCATCAATTTCAGCACGGAACGCGGCCGCCGGGGCCGGGAAACCTATCTCGATATCGCCATAGACCGTAGCAGTCCGGTTAGTATAACCATTGCCGAAAGCGACTGGTTGCGGAGTCAGGAAACGGATAATCCGCCTTCAGACACGGTGGTTCTGGCGGGGAAGACCCGCTACCATATCATGCCCGCCCATAACCGCAAGCTGGAACGGATTATCACCCGGGATGATTTTAATGCCGCGCTGGCCCGTTTTAATGATCTGGCGTACTTTTTTGTGGGAAAAACCGGCACCATTTGTGAATTCCGCGTTACGAATCTGCAAAAGGAAACGGAAATCGATACTCTGGATGCACGGCTGCAAAACATCTTCATCATGTTACAAACCCTGAGGTAAAACACCATCATGACAACACCCTTTAAATGTGGATATGCCGCCATTATCGGATTGCCTAACGCCGGCAAATCCACACTGATGAATAACCTGCTGGATATCCATCTCGGCATTGTGTCCGCCCGGCCGCAAACCACCCGCCGGAACGCGTTGGGTATCATGAACCGGGAAGATATGCAATGTATTTTTCTTGATACACCCGGCATCGTTAAGCCGAAATATGAACTGCATGACCGGATGAACAAACAAATCGAGGCGGCCCTGAAGGATGCCGATGTGGTGGTCCTGATGGTGGACGCTCACAGCCGTGAACATCCCGTGGATTTAGGCTGGCCTTTGCAGTTTCTGAAAAAACATCCCGTGATTGTCGTATTAAATAAAATCGATTTGATGGATAAACGCCGTCTGCTGCCCTTAACAGACCTGTATGAAAAAGAACTGGCCCCGGCCGCCATCATTCCCGTATCCGCTGAAAAAAGGGACGGTCTGGAGGTCTTGACAAACGAACTTCATAAGTGGTTGCCCGAAGGTCCGCCGCTCTATCCGCCGGACAGCCTCACCGACCAACCGGAGCGGTTTTTTGTGGGGGAAATCATTCGTGAACAAATTTTCCATTCCTATCATGACGAAATCCCTTACAGCGCCGATGTGGTGATCGACACTTTTAAGGAACGCGAAAACGTCAAGGATTACATCCGGGCCATCATTTTTGTGGAAAGGGAATCGCAAAAAGGGATTCTCATCGGCAAGGGGGGCGTTAAACTGAAGAAGACCGGTCAACGCGCGCGTCAGGCGGTGGAATATTTTCTGCAACGGCCGGTGTATCTGGAATTAAAGGTCAAAGTGCAGCATAACTGGCGCAAGGATAAAAACGCCCTGAACCGTTTTGGTTACGGTTGAGGGCGGCGGTATAGCGTGGTGCCCGGAAAAAAAGCTTGCCAGGCAAACCAATACGCCAGATGCCCCGGCAAACGTTCATACCGGCCCGGGCCATTCTGTTCCACCAGTGCATTTTCCCTTATTTCCCAGATATGCCCCTTATCATCCAGCAGTTGATCGTTGTTTCTCTTTAAAAACAATGTCGTTCCGGAACGATAGAGTCGGACGCTTTGTCTTTCTTCATCGCCGATTAACCACACGCCCTGACCGGCCAAAGTATCCCTCAGCGTCGTGCGCGTGGCAAATACCGAAAGTGGCCAGGCTCTGGAAACCCCCAAAAGATGCGCGCCAAAGACGATCGCTTTTTGTGGCAGGCGCGTATCCTTCCGCGCGACGGGAAACATGGTTTTGGGGCTTTTAAAGTAACGATAATAGCCGCTGTAACGTTTGTAAACGCGTCGGAATCCTGTTTTGCGGGAAAGCACCGTTGTTTGCGGGTGACGGCGGCGCCAATCCGCCCATTGCGTGCGTTCCACGGGCAAAGGTTGCAGGACAAGCGTATCATTCCCGGCCAACAACCCGCTTACCGGCCGTCCGGTCATGGCCGACCACAGGGAATGGGTTTCCCGGTCGTACATCAACTTGTTGCTACGGTAAAGCAGGCCCGATGTGCCAAAATGAAAATAACGCCCGCCCGCCCGCGCGTTGTAGGCAATGGCCGCCCCGCACAGCGTGCAGTAGCTTAAGGCGACAGGGGTGCCGTTGTTAAACGTAATATTGGCCAATTCGTGCCAGTCCATGATGCGCAGGGGGTAGGCACGCGCCTCGCCGTTGATCACCAGGCCGAACACCGGCTCATCATCATCCAGCCAGTCGGCTTCATCGGCGGGTATCATTTTAGGTTGGTCCAGGCTGGGTATGCCGTCTTTTTTCACGCCGCCCCAGGCGATTTCATCCCAACGAATGGTCGTGGGCATGTTCGGGTTAAGAAAGGCGGAAAAGGTCGGGTCGATTTGACTGAACAACACTTGCTTAAAGCGGCGGTAGGCTTTTGAAGGTCGGATATTCTTTTGTCCCAGCCATTCCATCCAACGGGGCCAGTTCCGGCCGTAATCCACATGCGCGGCCCGGTTCATCATGGCGTAAGCCTCTTGTGGCAGACCCTTAAAGTACATCACATCCAACAAAGCCGCCCAGCGTGAGGTATCCGTACCGCCGGTGATACGCTGCACGGCATTGCGCCGTGTGTCGGCATCTTCCCGCAATAAATTCAGATAAAGATCGAATTCCGTTGCGGCTCCGACCTGCCCAAAAAGCCCGATTACCAAAATGATGACATGCATGACGCCTCCCGAATAATGACAAAAGATAACGGAAAGGCTTTGCCGTTTCGCCACAAAAGCATCACATTTCGTTTGGGATAAAATCGCCGATTGTTTATTTTGGGGCAATCACAACGAGTCCCGTATGCTTAAAGATATTTACAAATCGTCGCTTTCCCTTTTAACCGATTTTTACGAGCTGAGCATGGCTTACGGCTTTTGGAAATCCGGCAAAAAGGATATGGAAAGCGTTTTCAGTCTGAATTTTCGCAATAACCCTTTTGGAGGTGGATTTACCATAGCCGCCGGCCTGCAGTATGTTATCGAATATTTGCAGGATTTTACCTTTTATGAAGACGACCTCGCCTATCTTGCCACATTGAAAGATGACCGGGGGCGCCCTTTTTTCGATAAGAATTTTTTGCGCTACCTGCGCGATATCCGTTTTGAGTGCGATGTGGAAGCCGTGCCCGAGGGTACCATCGTTTTTCCGTTTGAACCCCTGTTGCGTGTACGCGGCCCGATCATTCAATGTCAGCTCATCGAAACATCCCTGCTGAATTTAATCAATTTTCAAAGCCTGATTGCCACCAAGGCGGCGCGTGTGTGCCTGGCGGCCGGAGAGGCGCCGGTGCTGGAATTCGGTTTACGACGCGCGCACGGCATAGACGGCGGTTTGTCGGCCAGTCGCGCCGCCTATATCGGCGGATGCGCGGCCACTTCCAATGTGTTGGCCGGCAGACTGTTCGATATCCCCGTGAAAGGCACGCACGCCCACAGTTGGATCATGACATTTGATAACGAGCAGGAAGCATTTGATGTGTATGGGGAAGTACTGCCGGATAACAGTGTGTTTTTGGTGGATACCTATAACACGCTGGAAGGTGTAAAAAACGCCATTCGCACCGGCGAAAAATTACGCGAACAGGGTCATCCGTTGCATGGCATCCGTCTGGATTCCGGAGACCTGGCCTATCTGAGTATTCAGGCGCGGAAAATGCTGGACGAAGCGGGCTTCACGGAAAGCCGGATTTTTGCCAGTAACGATCTGGACGAAAATATCATTCAAAGTCTTAAGGCGCAGGGCGCGCGCATTGACGTGTGGGGAGTGGGCACCAAGCTGGCCACGGCTTATGATCAACCGGCGCTGGGCGGGGTATATAAACTGAATGCCCTCAAAAAAGAAAACGGACAGTGGGAATACAAAATCAAACTTTCCGAACAAAGTGTGAAAATATCCAATCCCGGCATGTTGCAGGTGCGTCGGTTTAGCAAAAACGGCGAATATGCCGGTGACGCTCTGTATGACGAATTAACCGGCATCGGCGAGCGGGTAACCATTGTCGATCCCTTTGATATCACCCGTCGTAAAAAATTTGATGCCGGGTTTGAGTATGAAGACCTGCTTAAACCGGTCTTCCGTCAGGGACAGTGTGTGTACGTCCTGCCGGATATCCATGATGTGCGGGCCTACGCGCGGCGCCAGTTGAAGCATTTCCATAAAGGGATTAAACGCTTTGTCAATCCGCATCAATATCCCGTGGGACTGGAACTGCGCCTGCACGATTTAAAAACCCGTTTGGTGCTTATGGCCCGCGGATTCAATGAACATTCCAATGGAGGTGAAAAATGAGTGTGCTTGATGAAATTTTTGCCAGGCAATACGAACTGAATAAACGCATTCTAAAGGAACGACACGGGCAGGATTATGACCGCTTATGCGATCAAAACAATCAGGACAAGGAATCGATTAAGCAACGGGTGGAGTGGCTGCTGAATTACAACCGCGCGCAAATTCATGAATCCATCGAGCTGGAACAGGAACTGCCCTGGAAATGGTGGAAAGATAAAGACCATATCGACTGGGACCACGTGCGCATTGAACTGATTGACGAGTTACATTTTTGGGTGAGTAAATGTCAATTGGTGGGCCTGGACCCGCAAAAGCTGGCCGGGCTGTACGCCAAGAAAAACCGTCTCAATCAAATTCGTCAGGATAAGGGATACGGCTCCACATACGATAAAACCAACGCGGCGGGCGTGGAAGATAATGACCGTCTGGATGAGGTATTGAAGGAAGCGGATAAAAAATAACATTCGGGGTTACCGAAAAAATAAGTATCAATCCGTTTCGCGTATTTCGTAAAGCCGGTCAACTATAAAAGCAGCCGGTTTTTCATTCTGATTTTATTTGAGAATGGCAAGGAATCTTATTCCCAACAGCCATGCCGCGCCCGGAGTGTTAATCCAGACCGAACACCTTTTTGAATACCATGCCCGCCATGCGCGGATTTTCTTTCAGACGGCGGATGGAATAGGCATACCATTCACGGCCGTAGGGCACATATACCCGCAGGCGGTGTCCCGCTTTGACAATGATGTCCCGTAATTGCGGGTCCACGCCCAACAGCATCTGAAATTCGTATTTTTCCCTGGGGATTTTAAGGTCATGAATCAGGCGTTGTGCGTGCCAGACCAGTTTCTCGTCGTGGGTGGCGATCCCGACATAACAACCTTCACAGCGCAGCAGTCGTTCCAGGTTGTATTTATAGCTTTCGTTGATGATGGCCATATCCTTAAACGCCACTTCGCGCGGTTCCACATAAATGCCTTTGCACAGACGTAAATTGGCCTGGTGGCGCATCAGATGCTCGATATCCTCATTGGTGCGGCGTAAATAGGCCTGTATCACCGTGCCCACGTGGCCGTTATACTTTTCTTTCAGGCGCAGATAAAAGTCGATGGTATTGGATGTGGTGGTGTGGTCTTCCATGTCGATGCGCACAAAATTGTTCAGCTCGGCGGCTTTTTTAACAATGCGTTCAATGGTGTCATAGCAAAAGGCGTTGTCCAGCAACAGGCCCATATGGGTGGGTTTCAGTGAAATATTGGAGTCGAGCTTCAGACGGTTGATTTCTTCCAGCATGCGTATATATTCATCGGCGGCCGCGGTGGATTGTTCTTTATGGGTAACCTCCTCGCCCAGCAAATCCAATGTGACCATAATTCCTTTGCCGTTCAGTTCTTTTACAATATCCAGGGCATCTTTCATTTCCGATCCGGCGATGTAATCTCGGGAAAAGAAACCCACCAACGGCTTGGGCACCAACGGCAGGCTCCACACTACCATTTTATCTAAAAATCGCATTCCGTCTCCCATTCTGTTTAGCGTGCGGTATAGATTACTAAATATATCAACAGGCCATCGGACAAGCAAACCGGGCCGGTCACTTTTTTAAGCTGAAAATCTTGGAAATTTGCCCGCGGGGTTTTAAACTGAAGCATGATGACTGCCACGGTGATACTGCTTTTCGGACTGCTCTACACGGCCCTGGTGCTGCGTGTGCACGGATTGCTTAATAAAAGGGAAAACGGCAAGGAATGGGAGCCTCGCCCGTTTAGTGTGATTGTTGCCGCGCGTAATGAAGGCGCCCGGGTCATGCCGCTGATTGCTTCCCTTGAAAAGCTGGATTATCCGTTTGATAAGCGTGAAATCCTTTTTGTAAACGATGCTTCGACGGATGATACCGGTCGGCTGTTGGAAGAAGCCGCAGCCCGTCTGCCCGGCGCGCGTTGCATGCACATCACTCCGGAAGAGCGCACGGCAAACGGCGGGGGTAAAAAAAACGCCCTGCATCGGGCCATCATGGAAGCCACCGGGGCATTCATTGCCGTGACCGACGCCGATTGCGTGGTGCCCCGACGCTGGCTAAAGGCCTTCAACACCGCTTTCGACGCACAAACGGTCATGGTGCTGGGGCATGGGCGCATCATTCCCGAACGGGGCTTTTTAAATCGGCTCTTGCGTTTTGATAATCTGTTTGCCGGGCTGGTCAGCGCCATCCCCGCGTTTTTGGGGGCGCCGGTTTCCAGCGTGGGGCGCAGCATGGCGTACCGCCGCGCGGCGTATCTTCAAAGCGGCGGTTATCCGGCGCTTAAAAAACATGGCAGCGGCGACGATGTCTTTTTGACGGAACGGTTTCGCAAACTGGCATTGGGCGGAATCCGCTTTTGTCGGGATGAGGCGGCTTATGTACTCACCCGGCCACCGGAACGTTTGTCGGAAATATTTTGGCAGCAGGTGCGCAAAAACAGCAAATTGCTGCATAAATCGGCGCCGTCATGGGTGCTTACGCTTTTTTTGCTGACGGTTCATGCCTTGCTTGTTTACGGTTTGTTGAATGCAAGCACGCGTTGGATGACCGGTATGCTTTGGGGGGTAAAGTGGCTCACGGAATGGGTAGCCCTGCGCCGGGCGGCTGTTTTTTTTGGTGAACGCGATCTGATCCCCTGGTTGCCTTTTTTTGAAGTTTTTTATCCCGTTTATATGACCTTTTTTGCCTTGTTGGGCACGCTGGGCATTTATAAATGGAAAACATAGCGCCGATCGGACAACATACACTAAACCACGTAGCGGGTTTCTTTTAAAGGCGTGCGGCAATCCATATCCTGCCCCCGGCTGCGATGGTCGGCTATTTCCGCGGCGATACCGGCCGTGCGTCCCAGCAGAAAAACGAGGAAACCGATATCCTGCATATCCTGTTCCTTCATCCGGCCTTCCCGCCACGGCTTCCACATCAATTTCAGCGAAATCACGGCGATCACCGCATCGATATTGACGCAATAGACATTTGATGTGGCGCCCACATCGTACAGGGCTTCCACCAGAGCGTGGTAAAATTCCCAAAATACATTGGTGACGCCCGCCTCGCGTAAATGCTTACGGATATAGGCCTCGCGTGGATCAGTGTTGACCCGCTTGCCTTTGAACACGGGATGGTTGATACAGGGAATCCGTTTATAGCGGGTGGCGCCGCGTACTTTTTCGGCTTCTTTATATTCTTTGAAAGCGAGCGCCCGTTCGCGGGCCAGCTCACGTATGGCGCCGGGACGGGAGATATCGGCCGGGTCTTCCGGTTCGCGGCCCTTAAAGGATTCCAGCAGGTATTGCACCGCTTCGTAACCGCTACCGCCGTGTGACAGGCCGGTGTTGGTTAAAAATCCCATAAATGCCGTGGAGATATGATTCCGCGCGCTGACGCTCTCCTTGGCGCCCTTGGCGCTTAACGTACCCGGCCCGTTGGTCAGGGTAAGGGCCAGCAGGGCGTTGAATTCCCTTAAGCCGATAGCATCCGGCGCATGATTGAATAAGGCTTCGTAGGCAATTTCCGTGAACGAACGGCTCAGAATAGCGGTATCTTCCCGGGCGGACAGCGCCTTGAACAATGGGCGCTCTTCCGGTTGCGGTACACTCAGCCAAAGGGTTTGTGCCACAACGCTTAAATAGCCCGGTAAATCTTCCGCGGTTTGGCGCGCCATTTGTTTAAGGGCCAGGGAAGGATAAACCGCATGCAGGGCAACGGCCGCTATCAAAAACCACTCCGCGTGTTCCGGGTACCCCTCTTCCAGCACATCGGTCACGCATTTCAGTAAAACGCCCGGTTCCGGCAGAGAACGGATGGCTTTCATTAACAATGAGGGAAAAGCATCGGACGCGGCCGGGGCCTGGGTGAATGTAAAAGTTTCGCGCAGCGCTTTCTTCAGCCCGGCGGCTTTGTCGTAATGATGCAGATCGCGCAGGGCAAGCGCGCCCATGATGTCGATAAGACCGCTCATATAACGGCGGGCCACATGCCGTTCCCGGTTGTCGCCCACGCAGGCCAGAGCGCCGGCCAGCACCTGGTTGGGAGTAGCCCCGGCGCGGCGGGCCGAACGGGCTGTTTGCAGTGCGGCATTACCCGGAATGGAAAGGTAATTGAGGCACATGTTCAGAACAGGCAGCAGTTCTTTTTCCGGATGACGGGCGCTGAGAGAAAAAAAGATGTTTTCTTCGTAACTGAAATCGGCCAGGTCCACCACAGGGACATTGTGCAGGGCGGCCACGTAGGTGGAGGTATCGATGTGCGAGGCACCGGAAGCGTTGCGCATGTTTTGGCGTATTAAGGTGGCGCCCAGGGCGCGGTTAACCTCTTCAATCCGGGCGGCATAGGGTTCCGGAGCGGTGTGCACATCCAGTCTGAGAGAGAGCGGCAGCGTTCGACCGAAGTTGTTGATAAACCAGGGCTTAAGTCCGAGAGAGCCGCTGGGCTCAAAATCGCAGCTCATTCCCGTTACTTCATAAACGGCTTTCATCGCCAGAGGGATGTGCTGAATGGACGCCACCCGGACGCCGCGTTTGGAAACCCGCCGGGGTTGCTCGGGATCGAAGGCCGGAACGCCGAAATAGGCATCAAACCAGGCTTCCTTGCTTGCCGCGTCGTCTCCGGAACCGGCCAGGGCCCCGGCATGTCCGCAGGCCCGGCTGAGGTTGGATTTCCAGCGACCGGTCACGCAAACCACCATGGGTTTATCGAAGGGCAGGGCGCCGTTTTCGATCAAATCCAGAGCCTGCTTTTCATAATAGCCGCCCGGTTCCACATAAAGAGCCACGGCCTTGGTGCGCGGATCGTTTTGCGCGGCGAATAAAAATTCCGCCACGGCGAACTGGATGATCACATCCTTGCCGGAGCTGATCACAGTTGTGACGCCAAACCCCTGTGTTTTCAGATATTCGGCGATGGTGGTGCTGAAATTGCCGGAGTTGCTGTGAATGGCCACGCTGCCTTTTTTTAGGGTTTCTTCCGGATGATCACCCCCCAGCGCGCCACCCACCCGAACATGTTGCCATGCATCGGCCACACCGAGACAGTTGGCGCCAAACAGGTCGATGTGATTGGCCTGACAAATGGCGCGGATCAACCTTTGGTCTTTTACCGAAACTTTTTCGGTGATGATGATGATTTTCTTTAACTGTTTGTTGTAATGGCACAACTCGGTAACGCCGTTGTAAACCGCCTCCGGTGGCAGGTAAATCACCCCGGTATCAAAGGTGTGCACATCCATCACATCGGCCAGCCGGCTGTAAACGGGAATATCGCCCGCAGGCGTGGGCAACACGGCGGAACGGCCGTACTGCACGCCGGCTACGATGTTGCCGCCGCTGTAAGCGTGCGAAACGGGTGAAACTTTCCGGCTTTCGTTTCCGAGAATGTTCATAATGCAGACGCGGGTATCACGGGTGACCACCTCTTCAAGCGAACGGATACCCACATGGCAGCAGGTAAGCGGATTGTATTGTTCCATCAACGTTTTCATGACCTCCCCTCCTTTTGACCGGCCAGGGCGTTATCCATATCCACGGCGTATTGCACCACATCCACGATGGATGTATCGTACCCGAAAAAGGTATAGGGCAGTTCCAGACGGTCCAGCACATCGCGGGCGTAGGCCATGCCTTTAATCAGATTAGGCCCGCCCCGGCCCACAATAACATAGATATCCGGTCGTCCGTTGTGCGCGGCGTGGTCACGCAGGGCGTCGAACATGCCCTTAAAGGTAACAAAGATATCGGTGTTGTTGGCTTTGCCTCCGATGATCAGCAGAACACGGCTTTGTTGCAGCCAGTACCGATAGACAATGCGCGCGATGCTATACATCTTTTCATAGGGTGGATTGCCGCCGAAATCGGTGGAGATGGTGGCTTTATCACCAAGAATTTCCGTGGAGGCGCTATTGGCGCCACCGCCAAACATAAAAGAGGTCACCGTGCCTTCCGGATTGATGATCACCACATCGCTTTGCCCCTGATAGGTGCGCAACTGGTTGATTTCTTCCTCAAAGGGCGTTAAATCGGTCTGGAAAACTTCCACCGGCAGATGCAACCGTTTCCATTGCGGATTATCCTGATCAAACTGCGCCTTAAAATCGCAGGCCACCGGAACCAGCCGCCCATTGCGGTTCTCCATGCGGATGGGGTTGATTTCCAGCATGATAAAGCCGTAGTCGTTATACAATTCCCATAGCTTGGGTAAATAGCGGGCCAACGGGCTGATAATTTCCCCCGGCGCATTCAAACGGGTGAGCGCGTCGATAATGTGATAGGCCTTAAGTCCCGTTATCGGGTCAAATGTGGATTCAACGATTTGGTCGGCGGGTAGTTCTTCGATATCCACGCCACCGTGATGGGTTAAGGTGAAATTGACCTTGCGGGTAACCGTGGAAACGGAAAGACTGAAATAAATTTCATAAGAGGAGGGGATGAATTCCTCAAAGGTTACGCCATTAGCCGTAATAACGCGGTTGTGAAAGATGTGTCCGGCAAAGTAGAGCTTTTTTTGGCTTCCATCGCTTCCAGCGCCGTGGAGACGATTTTAACCAGCCCCGCTTTACCCTTTTTGCCGACACCGCCGTAAAAAACGGGCTTGACCACGCATTTACCGCGTTGGACGATCAGGCGATTCAGTTCTTCCAGGGTGGCGTCGGATGATAAGATATGCGGTACGGGAAAATCCGCCAGACGCAACAGGGGGGCGCCGTACTTCATGCCGGTTATTTGCATTGGGTCCTCCGGTGTGAGACAGGGATAACATTTACGGAAAAACCTTGGCGGGCTGGACAAGCAACAATTACGTTAAAAAAAAGGAATTATGCAAGTGCTATTAAAATCGGGTGAAAATTGCGGTTGGAACTATGCATGTTTCGGATTATTTTGCCGAACGACGTGTAACATGTTATACCCGGTAGCACACCGGCTTATATGATGAACGGATGAACACTCACCTGAAATACGGATACGAACAATGGTTGCATGGACACATTTCTCGATCCCCGATGAAAAGGACATCCGCTGGCTGATCCGCTGGTGGGGTGGCGTGATGACGCTGTGGATTTGGTTGCTGGCGTTTCTGAACGCGCCGGCGCGCCATAAAATTGAAATCGCCTTTTTAAACACTCTGCTGATCGCCACCCTGTCAACATTGCTGGCCCTGGCTCTGGCCTGGGGGCAGGCGGTGCTGATATATTACGCCCGCCGTCGTTCACCGTTGTGGGCTCAGGTAACCGATACGCTGTTCAGCGCCTGGCGCAGTCTGCCGCAAATCCTGGGTATTTTATTCGGCTATGTGTTCATCGCTTACCGGCAAAGCGCGGGGGATATGCCGGCCGTGCTGGTATTGATCCTCCTGGCCCTGATCGCCGCGCTGGTCATCTTTCCGGAAATCGGCGATATGCTGCTGGAACGCATCGATTATTTTCGTAAATCGGATTTCTTTAACGCCATGCGCGTCGCCGGCATACCGGACAGCCGCATCATCAATTATGATATCCTTTATAAAAACAGTCCGGTGCATATCCTGAATAAATGCATAGCTGTATTCGCCATGACCTTTTTTTTGTTGATCAGTGTGGATTTTATTGTATCGGTAGGGCTTGCCCGTCAGGTGAATCTGGTGAACATGCCCCGTACACTGGGCAACATGCTGGCGCATATCGACAGCAAACAGGATATTCTGGCTTTGGGACAAAGTTTGAGTCGGCCGTCTCTTTGGCTCCAACTGCCCTTTGCCCATTTGCAGGGTTTGGCCACGGCCTTTCTGATTGTATTTTCGTTGATCTGTTTGTTTAAAATCTCCCAATATTTTTCGGAAAGGTTGCACGACTGATGTCGCCGATACCCTCTCGCCTGAAAGTGGCCATTCATAGCGCGGGGCGATGCCTCGCACGGATCGATGACTTCGGATTCCGTTCGGGGGCGGTTACGTTTTTGCTCGGGGAATCCGGAATCGGAAAATCTTTATTATGCAAGATTTTATACGGGTTGCCTCAACCGGGAGGCCTGAATATTGATGTCAACGATCGGCCTTACATGCGGTATATTTCCCATGCCCGGCGGAACAGCGCTCTCCGTGGCGGATTTTTTGTTTTTCAGGAGCCTTCCGGACATTTCAATCCCATGCGTACCGTCGGCGTCCAATTGAAAGAAGGCGATTTAAAGCGTGTGACCGAGTCGGAGCGTAAACAGGTGCTGCACAGCCTGTGGCCGGATGAAGAGGGGCATGGGCAAAGTCTGTTATCCGTTTATCCCAAACCCTACCGTCCCAGTGGCGGTGAAAAGCAACGCCTGCTATTGGCCATGGCATTTGAAAAACTGGAGCTTTACCTGCGTAACGATGCGCAACGGGACGCGCTGTTTATTTTTGACGAACCTTCCGGGAATCTGGATAATGCCGCGCGGGATATCTTTTTAGAGCGTCTGATGGCCTATCATCAACGTAAACCATTTACCGCCGTTATTGTCACCCATGATTATACGGTCATCCCTTTTATGGAAGAAAAATACGCCGGAGCCGATATCGACTGGCTGGAGCTGCAACGCAGTGGTGCCCTGAGCTGTGAACGGCGTCTGGCCCCTTTTCCGCCGTACCGTTTTGCGCGCTGGCTGGAGGGACTTTCTCCGGTGCAATGTACGTTGGACCATGCCGGCATGGAAGCCGCCGTGTTAAATGATGTGCGCCTACGGGGAGGTGCTCTATGTTTTTATGACGCGCAGGGAAAAGAGACGGCGTTGCGTCTGACACGCGGCGCGTTGACCTACTTAAAAGCCCCGAGCGGCGTGGGTAAAACCACAGTGGCCAAAATTTTAATGGGATTATTGACACCGGATAAAGGAAGCGTGACGCTTTTAAATAAAAACATCCCCGAACGTGGTCGTGGACGCTTTTACCGTGAACATATTTGGGGCAAGGTTGCCACGATGGTGTTTCAGCACGCGGATGAAGCGCTGGACCTGGAATTGACGGTGGAAGAGACCTTTCGCGCGCTTTCGAAAAAGGGCACGGTACATAAGGAAAAACTGCTACGCCGCCTGGGGGAATGGTATGGTGGGGAACGGGTCGGCGATTTAATGCATCAAAAAGTGAAATATCTCAGCGGAGGGCAAAAGCAACGGCTGAACCTGCTGCGTGCCTTTGTTCTGAACACCGATATCCTCATCCTGGATGAACCGCTCAATGGTCTGGATCTGGAAGCGGCCGCCCTGGTTATCCGTAAAATTCAGGATCGCCAGCGGGAAGGCAAAGCCATTCTGATCATTTCGCACAATGAAGCGATTATGGAAGCGATCGTATCGCCGGGGCACACCTATCATTTGCAGAGCAGGCGGGATTGAACCGGCTGTCCGTTTATTCCACCGCCGTGGCAAAGATATTGGCAAAACGAACCGTGCCCGCCTGTGTGTCCAGGATGACATGGGCGCCCACCGGCATGGAGACCTTATGCATGCCATGCCCGTAGGGGAAATTGTACACCACCGGATAGCGGGCGTCGCGGATATACTCGTACAATACGTCGTCGATGGTGCGTTCCGGACGTAACGGGTCTTCACAATCCAGAAACTGACCGATGATCAATCCGGCGATTGCATCAAAAACACCCGCCTGCCGTAAATGGGCCAGATAGCGATCCATTTTATACGGCTCCTCGCCCACATCCTCGATAAACAGCACCGCGTTTTTGAGATCGGGCATATAAGGAGTTCCCAGGAGATGGGAAATCAGGGAAAGGCACCCGCCCACAAGCGGGCCGTCGCAGCTTCCTTCATGTTGCACCCGGGCGTCCAACTCCCGCAGAGAAAGCGAATAGGTTACATCCGTATTATGCACATAGCCTGTAAAATGCGTTTCCGTAAAAGGAAGTATGCCGGAGGCCATCTCCACCGCCACCATGGGGCCGGAAAGAGAGGGTATGCCGGACTTGTGCCACAGCGCCAATTGCAGAGAGGTGATATCAGAATAGCCGCATAGCATTTTGGGATTTTGGGCGATGGCCCGGTAGTCGAGACGATCCAGCAGGCGCAGGGTGCCCCAGCCGCCCCGGGCGCATATAATGGCATCCACATCGGGATCGCAAAAAAAAAGGTTCAATTCATCGGCGCGCAACGCGTCGCTTCCGCTTAAATACCCCTCACGGCTGTTCAGGGTGGCGCCGCGCACAACGGTATAACCCTCGCCTTCCAGCCAGGCGATCCCTTTTTCTACTTTGGCCGTATCCGCCGGAAAAGCGGGCGCCGTTACGGCTATGGTGCCACCCGGACGCAGGGGACGCAGCCTCATCGGGCGCTGTCCACAACAGCCAGTAAAACGCGATTGATGCCGCTTACGGATTCCAGGCGACTTTGTAAATCCGATTGCAGGTTGCCGGCCACGTTAAAAACATTCAACGCTTCCTTCGGATCGCCGTCGCGACCGGAAGAGAGGTGGGCGATGTTGATATTAACTTCGCCAAGCAGGGTGCCCACTTTGCCGATGATGCCGGGTACGTTGTCGTTTTCGATGAACAGCATCTGGCCGCCCAGTTCGGCGGAGAGCTTAAACGGGCCAAATTCGATTAAATGATAAATATTCTGTCCCACCACGCTGCCCGCGAGGTGGACGGTTTCACTGTCGGTTATGAAATCGCAGGCGATGGCGTTGGTATGGACGGTAAGGGGTGTGTCTTTTTTGGCGATTTCGATACTGATGCCACGCTCCCGTGCGATGGTGAGGGCGTTGACGGGGTTAACCAGTTCGATATCGGGATTTTCCGTGGCGGATTTAAGCGCGCCCATCAACAGATACGATGTGATGGGCTCCACGGGCACTTCCAGGGTACGGCCGTAATAACGAACGGAAATTTCTCGCAGGCGGCCGTTTTTAATTTGGTTGAACACCATGCCCAATCGCCGCGCCAATTCAAAGAAGGGGGCAATCATATCCTGAATTTCGGCATCCACGGAAACAAAGTTGACGGCGTTACGGGCCACGTTTTTGGTGAAGTATTCGATCATCTGGGCCAGAATCTGATCCGCGACTTTCACCTGCGCTTCTTCCGTTGAGGCGCCGAGGTGCGGTGTGGCCAGCACTTTGGGGTGACAGGCCAGGCTGAAATCCTCAGGTGGTTCATTGCTCCATACATCCAGAGCCGCCAGGGCCACCTTGCCGCTGTCCAGCGCTTCGGTCAGGTCACCTTCATGAACGATACCGCCCCGGGCACAATTGACGATTATCACGCCGTCCTTGCATTGCGCCAGCGTTTCCTTGTTAATCATGTTGAGGGTTTCTTTCATCTTGGGTACATGCAGGGTGATGATGTCCGACCGCCTGTAGAGTTCTTCAAGGTCTACAAGTTTGATGCCAAGGCGCGCGGCATGTTCACTGGTGAGGATGGGATCGTAGCCCAAAACGTTGGCGCCGAAGGCGTTGAGGCGTTTGGCCACTTCCCGGCCGATTTTACCCAGCCCCACCACGCCGACGGTTTTTTGATAGATTTCATGACCGATGAATGATTTGCGGTCCCATTTTTTCTGCCGCATGGAGGCGTTGGCCGGGGCGATGTTGCGCAGGCCGGCCAGCATCATGGCCAGGGTATGTTCCGCCGCGGCAATGGTGTTGCCGCCCGGGGTGTTCATGACAATAATGCCGCGCTTGGTGGCTTCGTCGGTGTCGATGTTGTCCACGCCGGCGCCGGCGCGTCCGATAACTTTCAGGTTTTTGGCCGCGGCCAGCACATCCGCCTTAACTTTTGTGCGGCTGCGCACCACCAGGCCGTCATAGTCGGCCAGCTCAGCGATCAGATCTTCCTTCGAAATACCCGATTTGTTGACAACGGAAACGCCTTCCGTACGGTCGTATTTATTGAGAATGTCCGCCGGCAGGCTGTCGGCAACCAATATCTTAAACATGATGAACTCCCCCATTTACGGATGAAAATGCGGTTGGTTGGTGATGGACTCAAAACGTGAAAAAGTTAACTTAAGCAAAGGTTTTTTGCAAAAAGAATAAGGTTTGTTCCGGGTGTTTCGGTAGGGGTTTTTATAAGAAATCTTTTCTCTTGAAATAAGGCCGCCACATTTCGTATTTTTGATATTGCTGACAACAGACCTCAAACCGAGTGCATACGGATATATTTAAAGAGTTAAGGAGAGAAACATGCCCGCTAAAAAGAAATCCGGCGTCCTGGATAAAAAGGCGCTGATGAAATATTACAAAAACATGGTACTGTCGCGTTTGCTGGATCAAAAAATGCTGACTTTGCTTAAGCAGGGGAAAGGTTTTTTTCATATCGGCGCCTCCGGGCACGAAGCCATCCAAACCGCGGCTGCCGCATCCATGAAACCCGGCCACGATTACGCCTACCCTTATTACCGTGATCTGGCGTTTATGCTGCAATATGGCGCCACCCCTCTTGAGATCATGTTGCTTTTCCATTCCCGCGCCGATGATCCGAGCAGCGGCGGTCGTCAGATGGCCAATCATTACGGTCATCGTCCGTTGCATATTGTTTCGCAGTCCAGTCCCACCGGCACGCAATTTTTGCAGGCGGTGGGCTGCGCTATGGCATCCCGCAAATTGGGCACGGATGAAGTGGTTTACGTCTCATCCGGAGAAGGTACCACCGCGCAGGGCGATTTTCACGAAGCGGTGAACTGGGCCGCGCGGGAAAAATTACCGGTTATCTTTGTAATCCAGAATAATAAATACGCCATTTCCGTTCCGGTGGAAGAAGAACTGGCGGGCGGTTCCATTTACAAAATTGGCGCCGGTTACGAAGGACTGATACGTTTTAAGGTGGACGGCACCGATCTGGCCGCGAGTATGGATGTGATGCAGCAGGCTGTAAAGGCGGCCCGTTCCGGGAAGGGCGCCGTGCTGGTGGAAGCGGAAACCGTGCGTTTGCTGCCACACTCCTCATCGGATTCCGACAAAAAATACCGCACGCCCGAGGAACTGGAAGCGGATAAGAAAAAAGACCCCATCGGGCGTGTCGAAAAAGAACTGATCGCCGCCGGTTGGGCTACCCGGGAAGAGCTGGACGCGATGAAGGCGGAATGGAAAAAAGAAGTGGATGACGCCTCCGACGAGGCCGAAAGCCATCCCCATCCCGATCCCGATTCCCTTTACACGCATCTCTTCTCAGAAAAGGAAGATACACTGGAGTATGAGAAAAATACGCCGTCGGGGGATAAAATCGTTCTGGTGGACGCCATCAATCACGCCCTGAAGGAGGAGATGGCGCGCAACGACAAGATGTATATCTTCGGACAGGATGTGGCCGGCGGCAAAGGCGGCGTGTTTACAGCCACGCAGGGTATCACGGCGCAATTTGGCAAAGAACGCTGTTTTAACGGCCCGCTGGCGGAATCTTCCATCGTCGGTGTGGGACTGGGGCTGGCCACGCGAGGCCTGAAGCCGGTTGTGGAAATTCAGTTCGGCGACTACATTTGGACCGCGATGATGCAAATCCGTAATGAAATGGCTACCATGCGTTGGCGTTCCAACGGCAACTGGTCGGCGCCGCTGGTCATACGCGTTCCCGTGGGGGGCTATATCCACGGCGGTTTGTGCCATTCGCAAAACATCGAAGGATTTTTCGCGCACTTGCCTGGTATCAAAATCGCTTATCCCAGCAACGCCGCGGATGCCAAGGGCCTGCTCAAAGCAGCTATCCGCGGGGACGATCCGGTGATTTTCATGGAACATAAGGGGCTGTACCGTCAAAGTTACGCCGCCACACCCGAACCCGATGCCGATTATTTGCTGCCATTCGGCAAGGCCCGTGTGGTACGTGAAGGGGACGATATCACCGTGGTAACCTGGGGCGCGCTGGTTCAGAAATCCCTGGAAGCCGCCCGGGAATTGGAGAAGGAAGGTATCCGTGTCGAGGTGATCGATATCCGCACCATTAACCCGTTGGATATGGAGACCATCCGGGCTTCCGTCCGCAAAACAAGCAAGGTGCTTGTCGCCCAGGAAGATACCCGTTATCACGGGTTCGCGGCCGAAATCAGCGCGCAAATTGCCGAGCAGGTTTTTGAGCACCTCGACGCGCCGGTTAAACGCATTGGCGGTTCCGATACACCCATACCGTTCAGCGCCGTACTGGAAGAAGTGGCCCTGCCACAAACTTCCTGGTTGTTAAGGGAATTACGCGAACTGGCCGCCTATTAACCGTTGGGCCGAAGAAACCGATCAAAAGTAAATAATGAAAAGAGGCTTGTATGAAATTTGAAATGGTGATGCCCAAAATGGGCGAATCGATTATGGAAGGCACCATCCTGAAATGGATGAAGAAACCCGGTGATCCTGTTGAAAAAGATGAAATCATTCTGGAAATCAGCACGGATAAGGTGGATTCCGAAATCCCCGCTCCGGTATCCGGAACGTTAAGCGAATTGCTGGCCAATGAAGGCGATACGGTCGATGTGGGCAAGGTGATCGCACTGATCGAGACCGAAGCAGCGTCCGCCGCCGCGACCCAGACCGTGGAAGAAACGCCCGCACCCCGGCAGGAACCCATTGCCGACACGCCCGCACCGGCGCCAACGCAAACAGCAGCCGCTCCGGCGCGTCCCCGTTCCGCGCGTTTTTATTCGCCTGTTGTTATGAATATCGCCAACGAAAATCAAATCGGTTTTGATGAACTGGAACGCATACCGGGCAGCGGACTGAACGGCCGCGTAACCAAAAAAGATATCCTGAAATATATCGCCGGACGCGGACAAAGCGCGCCCGCGCCCCAGGTACAAGTGGCCACGCCCATGGCGCCGGCCGGTTTCAGTGGCGCGGACGGCATCGAGGTCATCGAAATGGATCATGTGCGTAAGTCCATCGCCGAGCATATGATCAAATCCAAGCACACCTCGGCCCACGTCAGCCTTTATGCCGAAATCGACATGCACAACATCAGTCGCATCCGCGCGCGGCATAAGGACGCCTTTAAGGCGCGCGAAGGGTTTAGTCTGACCTTTATGCCCTTCATCGCCGAGGCCACCACACAGGCTTTAAAAGAATTTCCCATGCTGAACGCTTCCATAGACGGGGATAAAATTCTGGTAAAACATTTTGTGAATCTGGGCATTGCCGTGGCGGTGGACTACGGTTTGATCGTTCCCAATATTTTCCATGCCGACGAACGTAATCTGACCGGCCTGGCGCGGGCCATCAACGACTTGGCAACCCGGGCGCGCAACAAAAAGCTGAAGCCGGATGAGGTGACGGGCGGAACATTTTCCATCTCCAATTTCGGTGTTTACGGCACCAGTGTGGGCTTCCCGATTATCAACCAGCCGCAGGTGGCCATATTGGGCGTGGGCGCCATCAAAAAACGTCCCGTTGTCATCAACGACGCCATCGCCATCCGGCCCGTAATGTATCTTTCCCTGACCATCGATCACCGGTTGATCGACGGCGCCATGGGCGCGCAGTTCCTACAGCGCATAGGGCAACTGCTGGAAAGCTACGATCCGAACATGTCCCTCTGACAAAAATCAGGCGGGCCCGACCCGCCTTTTAAGCTGTTTTATACGATACGGCGTGGTTTTACTTTTGTCTAAAATCCCGTATCTTTAGTTTCTTTTTAAGTCGAAATAAAAGCGGTACACAATTGAACGCTCTGGGATTCATAGAAACCAAGGGACTGACCGGTTCCATCGAAGCCGCCGATGCCATGTTGAAAGCGGCGCGGGTGCATCTGGCCCGGCGGCGGGAAATCGGTTCCGCATTGGTAACGGTTATTGTGGAGGGCGAGCTGGGCGCCGTACAGGCCGCCGTGGAAGCGGGCGCCGCCGCTGCCGAACGTCTGGGACAACTGGTTAGTGTCCATGTGATTCCCCGACCGTTTGAGGATACGGAAAACTGGCTGTTCCCAACTCCGGAAAATGATACACCGCCCCGCGTGCCCGTTGCCGATCCGTCACCCCTCCGTCCGGTTAGTCGTAAAAAAAGCACCGCTTCATCACGCACTAAAAAGGCTACGCCCAAACCCGCGCCGGTTGAGGTTGGCCGTGATGACAGCGCGGTGGTGCTGGAATTGTTGCGGGAAAGCCAAAACGGCCTGACATTGGAAGCATTGACCAATCAAAGCGGACTTGAAAAGAAAAAGGTACGTTTGGCGTTGAAAGAACTTCTGGATAGTGACCGGATAGAAAAAGTTAAAAACCTCTACTTTCCGATAGACGCATGACCAGCATAGTCGTACTCAATAATAAGGGGGGCGTCGGTAAAACCACCAGCGTGGTCAATATTGCCGGGGCTTTGGCCCAAAAAAACAAAAAGACGCTGTTGGTCGATCTCGATCCGGCTGCCAGCGCATCCGTGCATCTCGGGCTGGATAAAAACACCGGCGATTTCAAAACGCTATGCGATTTTATTTTAGAAGGTGCCGACGATGTTCATCCTTTTATCAGGGAGACCGCCTTTAAACACCTGCATTGTCTGCCTTCGGAACCGGCTCTGAGTGATTTTTATGATGAAATGGTTCATGAACAGGAAGACCGATTTTTTTTCGAGCGCGGGCATTTGCCGGAGCGTTACGATTATATTTTGTTCGACAGTCCGCCCAATATGGGTTCCCTGGCGTTCAACGCTCTGGCGCTGGCCGACTATGTGCTGATTCCGGTACAAACGCAGTTTTTGGCCTTAAACGGTTTGCAATTAACCCTTAAAACCGTGGATAAAGTCCGGCGTCATCTAAACCCTGATCTTAAAATATTGGGGATATTCGGAACGCAGTACGACCGGCGGACGCGCGTGGCCCGCGATGTTTTGGAACATCTGCGGCAACAGCATGGAAAGCTGATGATGAAAACGGTGATCGGTGTGAACAGTAAGCTCACGGAAGCCTACAACGCACAAAAACCCATAGTGTTTAAAACACCGGCCGCCCGCGGCGCGCGGGAATATGCCGCCCTGACACAGGAAATACAATCGCGCATTAAAAAGGACAAACGCACATGAAAAAGCTGATCGCCGCCCACCATATCCGTGAGGCGCAACAAGCCGGCGGGCGACTGGAATACGACGGCGCCACCCATATTGTTACGCCACAGGCGCGCAGTCTGGCTGCGGAATGCCATGTGGAGCTGGTGGATATCTCCGCTTCAAGCCGCTTAACCCATGCCGATATGCATACCATCGTGGAGCGGGTACGCGCCAAATTGCCACATCAAAATATCAGCCGCGCCCGCATCGAGGAAGTGATCAAACAGGTGGTTGGTGAAAAGTGACGGACGGATTGCCGCCAAAACTTTACGACACCTGCCGCGCCCGACCGGAAAAAGTACTTTTATATCCCGGTGAAGCGCCCCATGTGATACGCGCCGCCCGTATATTGCAGGATGCCGGGCTGGCCCGGCCCGTATTGTTGGGCGGGCCGTTCACCATTCGTGACGTGGCGTCGGAGCAAGGTTTGGTTACCCGTGGGCTATCCATCGAAAAACCTCTTCGCCTGGCGGATGAAGAAGGGGTTTATGCCGCGCTTAAACGTACGTTTTTTTTTAAGGATTTAAACCGACCGTACTGGCGCAACAGGTTTAGTGATCCGCTGACAGCCGTCTGGGGCGCGCTGTTTACCGGACGGGCGCGGGCGGGCCTGGCAGGCATCGACCATACCATGCATCAATTTTTAAAAACCCTGCTGCCGTTATGGAAGGCGCGTGGTGTTAACCGGCATATCTTTTCCTTTTATGCCCTGAGTCATCCGGCAACCAAACGGCTGATGTTATTTGGCGATTGCAGTTTTAACATACGGTCGGGGCCGGAACAACTGGGTGACCGGGCGGTGACGCTTGGCAGGCTGTATAAGCAGTTGACGGGAGAGATGGCGCGGGTGGCGCTGCTTTCCTTTGCCACGATGGACAGCGCCGATCATCCGAAGGTGGAAACGGTACGGCGCGCCGCTGAGTGGGCGCACAAAAACAGTGATGATGTGTTGTGTGACGGCCCGTATCAGGTGGACGCCGCCCTGGATGCCGCGGTGGCCGCAAAAAAAGCGCCGCATGGCCGCTTGAAAGGTAATGCGAATGTGTTTATTTTCCCTACATTGGATTCCGGTAATATCGCGGTAAAAATGGCGGAACACCTCGGTGGCTGGCAGGTAACCGGCCCGATGATCACCGGAAGCGCCGAAAATCTGCATTTTATTACCGCTCAGGCCAACGCCGGTCAGATCGTCCGTCAGGCTGTGTTGGCGTTAAACATGAAAAATAATCTCACCGAATGAGGAGACATCGACTATGGAAGCTTTAGGCATGATTGAAACCAAGGGTCTGGTGGCGCTGATAGAAGCCTCCGACGCCATGGTGAAAGCCGCCCGGGTTAAACTGGTGGGCTATAAACAGATCGGCGCCGGTTATGTTACCGCCATTGTACGCGGCGATGTGGCCGCCTGTAAAGCCGCCACGGATGCCGGAGCCGCCGCCGCGGAACGCGTGGGTGAATTGGTGGCCGTGCACGTAATTCCGCGTCCCCATGGCGAACTGGAAGACCTTTATCCTATTAAAATGGAAGGCAGCCTCGACTAACCGGGTTGTTGTACGTCAAACTTCAGGAGAAAACAGATGGAAGCATTAGGAATGATTGAAACCAAGGGGCTTGTCGGCTTAATCGAAGCCTCCGACGCCATGGTGAAGGCCGCCCGGGTTCAGTTGGTGGGTTACAGCCAAATTGGCGCCGGTTATGTAACCGCCATGGTACGCGGTGATGTGGCCGCCTGTAAAGCCGCCACGGATGCCGGAGCCGCCGCCGCGGAACGCGTGGGTGAACTGGTGGCCGTGCATGTTATCCCGCGTCCGCACAGCGATCTTGAAAATATTTTCCCCATTAAACTGAAAAGTGGTAAGAAATAAGTAAATGAGTCTGAACGACAGCCAGATAGACCATCTGGTCCAGCAGGTTATTGCCCGTTTGCAAAGCGGCGCCGGTGCTTCGGCCAAAAGGCGCGATTTGCCCCTGGGTATCTTTCATACACTGGAGGAAGCGTACCAGGCGGCCAGGGCCTCGCAAAAAGCGATCCGTTCCCTGGAACTGCGTGGTAAAGTCATTGCCGCCATGCGTGCCGCCGCGATCAAACACGCCGCCCAACTGGCTAAAATGGCCGTGGAAGAAACGGGCATGGGACGCGTGGAAAATAAAACGCAAAAGAATATCATCCAGGCGCAAAAAACACCGGGCATCGAAGACCTGCAACCCCTGGCCCTTTCCGGGGATCATGGCCTGACCCTGATAGAGCAGGCGGCCTGGGGTGTCATCGCTTCGGTCACACCTTCCACTAACCCGGCCGCCACGGTTATTAATAACGGTATCAGTATGATTGCCGCCGGTAATGCCGTTGTTTTTGCCGTACATCCGGCCGCCAAAAAGGTATCCCAAAAAGCCATCACCCTGTTAAATGAAGCCATTGTGTCGGCCGGCGGACCGGAAGCTCTGCTGACCACCGTGGCCGAACCGTCCATCGAAACCGCGCAACAACTTTTTACCTGGCCGGGTATCGATCTGTTGGTGGTCACCGGAGGCGGGGCGGTAGTCAAAGCGGCGCGCAAGGTGACGGATAAGCGTTTGATGGCCGCCGGACCGGGTAACCCGCCTGTGCTGGTGGACGAAACCGCGGATATCGCCCGTGCCGGAAAAGGCATAGTGGACGGCGCCTCGTTTGATAATAACATTATGTGTACCTGCGAAAAAGAGATCATCGCCGTGGAAAGCATTGCCGACGCGCTGAAAGAGCAGATGATCCAAAACGGTGCGTATGAGCTGACCGCCGCACAGGCGGAACAGTTAAGCGATGTGGTTTTGACCGTGAACGATAAGGGTAAAAAAGTTGTCAATCGTAAATGGGTGGGTAAAAACGCTACTCTGATAGCCCGGGAAATCGGCTTGAAATTGCCGGAAAGCACCCGTCTTTTATTTGTCGAAACCGATAAAAATCACCCCTTTGCCGTAAAAGAACTGATGATGCCTTTGGTGCCGTTTATCCGTGTACCAGATGCCGACAGCGCCATCGACACGGCGGTGGAACTGGAAAAAGGCAATCGGCATACGGCCATAATGTACAGCCGTAATCTGGATAATCTTGACCGGATGGCCAACGAAATCAACTGTAGTATCTTTGTGAAAAACGGCCCGTGTTACGCCGGACTGGGTTTTGGCGGCGAAGGGTCCACCAGCATGACCATCACCACACCCACCGGAGAAGGCGTCACTTCCGCGCGTTCGTTTGTTCGCCTGCGCCGCTGCGTTTTGGTCGATAATTTCCGTATCGTCTGATAAGTCTAAAAAAATTGTTGTACGATCCCGGGCACGGCTGTAAATCAATGCCCGGAAATGAACCATATCTTCTTACAAAATAGTGATTTTTAATCGGTTTGATCTCTCTATCGGATTGTCGTTATCTGGTTTAACGCTATCCATCCGGTATATTTTGGGTAATTAAATGAAAACACCGTCCCATCGTCCAACCATTGCCGTTTTACCTTTTAAAAATTTTAGTGATCAAAATTCTTATGAGTATTTTAGTGACGGCATAACCGAAGAAATTATTAATACCCTGTCCAATCTAGAGTTCATTCAGGTCATTTCCCGCAGGTCTTCATTTTATTTTAAAAACAAAGACATTCCCATAACCCAAATAGGCGTTCAATTAAATGCATCGTGGATATTGGAAGGAAGCGTGCGCATAACTAAAAAGCAGCTAAGGATAAGCGCGCATTTTGTGCGGGTATCCGATGCAATTCATCTTTGGACGGAAACATGGGACAGGGATTGGGAAAATATTCTTGAAGTACAAAGAGAAATCGGTTTGTTAATTTCCGATAAGCTCAGGGAAAATGGGGAACATTTTGATGTAAATATTCCGCTTATTGAAAATAAAACTCAAAACAGCCGTGCCTTTGATCTTTACATGAAGGCCCGGTATCATTTTAATAAATGGAATTTGAAAGATGTAACCACAGCCATACAGCTTTATGAACATGTGATTGAGTTGGACAATCAATTTGCCGATGCCTATGTGGGGCTGGCCGATGCTTACAGTTTCATGGCGACAACACAATTTATGCCTCCGGAAGAAGCCTGGAAAAAAACGGTGGAAAATACACATAAAGCGTTTGCGATCAATCAGGATCATCCCGGCGTGCATTACCAATTGGCCAATCTGGCGTTCTTTACGGATTGCAACTATCGTAATGCGTTTACACATATTCAAAAAGCATTGCAAAATAAACCCGGTTATCCGGAAGCTCAGCAATTTATGGCTTTTTTATATATGCTATCAGGCGATTTTGAAAAAGCACTGCCTCATCTTCAATTCGCATTAGGCATTGATCCTCTGAATCCTGAGACTCTTTTTTATAAAGCGTATTATCATTACCGGAAAAAAGACATCAGACAGGCGTTGGAACTTTTAGATTCCTTACTTCAAAAAAATCCCCAAAATGTGCCTGCTATTGTTGTCCGGGCGTATTGTATGATACTGCTGAAAGAATATGATGACCTTATTGAAAAAATTGAATCGATGGATGAGGGTTTGCTCATCCCGCATGAACAATTGGGAATATTATGCCTGGCCCATATTTCAAAGGGACAAACAAAAACAGCGCGTACATTGTTAAATAAATTGGAAAAGGAAGCGCAAAATCCTACTGCCTTTCAGGCCCATTCCTATTTGTTTTTGGCCTATGCCCGTCTGAAAAGATATGAGGATGCCTTCGAATTATTGCAACGAATCATCAAATTAAAATCATCCGTAATTTTAATTACTTATGCCGATCCACTTATATATGATCTTGTAAAAGATAAAAGGTATGGGATATTTTTTAAAAAAATATATTTTGACCAAT
>RFFS01000010.1 GCA_003696775.1 Calditrichota bacterium | reverse complement strand
GTCTAATCTTTTAAATCAGCAATTGATGCGCCTAAATATGCAAGTACTGGAGATCGAAGAAACTGATCAGTATACAAGGAACATTTTAATTCATCAAAAGATGATCAATCATATCCCTGATATTAGTAATAATGAGACTTTGGCGGCATTAAAGACACTACGTGACAAAAGAATTGCACATCCAGAAGATATATCAGTTGAGTCCCTTCCAAAACCAACATGGAGCGCTGTTGAAGAATTGCTCACGCCAGCAAAAGATATAGTTGGGATTATTGGAGATGGCTATCTCAGCACTGCATACATGCTTGAAGATGGCGAATACTTATTAAGCACAGATGCCACGCGCGTTGGTCGTGGCATTCGACGACTGCTAGGTAATTTAGGCATACAGGCTTCTAACAAGCGCTTCCAGCCGACGCGGTACCCGCGCGGCTGAAGCGAAACGTTATGTGTAATCTTAAGCACCTTTCCGCGCCTTTCGTAAACTCTTAAAACATAATGTCATAAACCGCTTGTTAAAAAGTCCGTGCTGAACTATTCATTTTTCAGGAATAATAAATTTACATTTCTAATTTATGACCATCTTTGACATATTTTATAGATTTGGAGTTAAAGCCCAATTGATTATCTCTTCGATTTTACCCCTGTCTGAAGATTGGAACTATTGAGCTTCTATTCACGCAATTATCCCGGATGCGCCATGACCGGCGGTGAAAGATTCCCGCCCAATTGTAATTTGTCCTCTCTATTAGCCGATCATCCGCCTAAACATACCTTTTGTCTGCCTGTGCTTTGGGAAAAGCAACCGGCACCTTATACTTTGCCCGGTTATCAAAAAACACGGAGACAACATGCGAATTTCCATTCTGATCGTGATCCTGCTTGCCCTGGTACATACCGTCGGAGCAACGGTAAAAAACGGGATACTGGCCGGCACGGTATTGGATGACGCCACCCGCCAACCGTTGATCGGCGCGAATGTGGTGATTGAAGGCACCACCACCGGCGCGGCAACGGATACGGACGGCCAGTTTGTCATCAACAATCTACAGCCCGGCAGTTATAATATCGGGGTCTATTATTTGGGTTATAAAACCGTTCTCAAAAACAATGTGGTTATCAAGCCGGCCGCCACAACTCTTATACGCATCACCATGCAGCCGCAGGTTCTGGAAAGTGAGGCCGTGCAGGTGACCGCCGGCTATTTTACCGAACCGCGGGAAGCGGTGGTCAGCGCCCGCAGCATGGATTTTGAGGAGGTGCGCAGGAGTCCCGGGGCGGCCCTGGATATCCAGCGGGTTATGCAATCTCTGCCCTCGGTTGTATCCGGTTCGGATCAAAACAATGAGATCATCATACGCGGCGGAAACCCGGGGGAAAACCTGTTTATACTGGATGGCATGGAGATTCCCAATCCGAATCATTTCGGTGAATTCGGCACGGGCGGCGGCCCTGTCAACCTGATTAATACCCTGATGGTGCGCGATGTGGATTTTTATGCCGGCGCCTTTCCGGCCCGTTACGGAGATAAAGCCTCATCGGTGATGGATATCCATCTGCGGGAAGGCTCGCGCGAACAATTTAAAGCGACTCTGGATTTGGGGATGGCCGGCGCGGGCGCTTTGCTGGAAGGCCCTCTGGACAACGGGAAAGGATCGTATCTTGTTTCCGCCCGGCGCAGCTACCTGGACTTAATTGTCAATTCCATCGGGCTGGTGGCCGTGCCGCAGTACTACAACATGCAGGCCAAAGTCACCTGGGATTTAACACCCGCCCACACCCTGTCGTTCAACGCGATTTATGGCAGGGACAACATTAAAATCGAAGGCGAGGGGACCGGCGGCTATAACCGCGGCGCGGAAAATGTGACCTCCGTTGGCGGGCAATACGCCGCCGGTATACATTTACGCAGCACGCTGAGCCCGCGATTGTGGGGACTGACCACACTCTCGCTCAGTCATGCCGAAGCGGATATCGATGTGTATGAACTCCCCTCACATCGCAGCAAATTAACCTACTTTGACCAGGAAGAGCACCGCGACCTGAAAAGCCGCTGGACGTACGCGCCCGCAAAGGAGTGGGAAGTTCATTTCGGGGCGTCTTTAAAACAGGTGGGCTTTTCCAGCGATTATTATCGTGAAGCGGCCACCATCGATATTTATGACGTGGCGGGCGGCCATCCCGATTCGGTTATTGGCGTGGCGCGGGCCTACGATGAGCTTCGATACAACCGCTCCATGACCGGTCTCAGAAGCGCGCTCTTTGCCGGCCTTTCCTATACGCTTTTCAACAGGTTTACCCTGTTGGCCGGTGTGCGCTATAACTACTTCGACAAAAACAAAAAAAGTACCTTAAGCCCCCGGCTGGGTCTGCGTTGGCGATTGTTGCCAGGTATCTCCCTTAATGCCGCCTATGGCCGTCATTTTCAGAATCCCCATCTCCGCTCCTTTGTGGAAAACGAACAAAACAGTCGGCTTAAGCCCTATTATAACGATCAGTATATCCTCGGTCTGGAATATCTGGCACGTGATGATATAAAAATGACCCTGGAAGCCTATCACAAAACCTATTCCGAAATTCCGGTCTATAAACGGCTGACCACAGCGGACCCGTTGGACCGCTATGACGATTTAATGGTCAATATTGGTAAAGGTCGGGCCAAGGGAGTGGAATTCTTTTTTCAGAAAAAACTGACCGACCGTTTTTCATCCATCGTCAGTTATGCCTTCAGCCACTCGGAGAATAATGATCCGCGCGACGGCAGTTGGTATCCCGGCAATTACGACTACAGCCATGTGCTGACCCTGATCGGCGGTTATAAAATACGCTTTTTCAAACAGGAATGGTTCCAAAAAGCGCGTGAAAGCTGGTGGTACAACGCCTTTGCTTTTATCCTGCCCTTCAGCGATGAAACGGAATTCAGCATCAAATACCGTTATTTAGGCGGACGTCCCTACACGGAAAAGGTTTATCATCCCGAATACAAACGCTGGCTGGTGGATGAAACCCTGGCCCTGAATCAAACACGCCTGCCTTCTTACAGCCGTCTTGATCTGCGCCTGGATCGCCGATACTTTTTCGATGACTGGAATATGGTAACCTATTTGGATATGTCCAATGTGCTGAATCATAAAAACATCTGGGAATATCAATACAACTACGATGGCACCAAAGAAGAAGTTTTACAATTTCAACCATTGTTAATCGGTGGTATCAATATAGAGTTTTAAACGTATGCAAGAATCTAAACGCTTTGTGTTAAAACTGATCTTATACGACACGGCGATCGCGATTGTGCTGACCCTGGGCGGCCTGGTCGCTGGCGGCCCCGACGGATGGGTTATGTTGAGTGTCAACCTGGTGTACGCCCATCTTATC
>RFFS01000101.1 GCA_003696775.1 Calditrichota bacterium | reverse complement strand
TGTCTTTTATGGGGGCAACAGCCGACTTTGACAAAGGCGCTTTTTTTGCGACGGATGGTGTGGTTTCCAAAGACGTTTTATTAACCGATTGGTTGATGTCTTTTATGGGGGCAACAGCCGACTTTGACAAAGGCGCTTTTTTTGCGACGGATGGTGTGGTTTCCAAAGACGTTTTATTAACCGATTGGTTCGTTACATGATTTTTGGCGACCGATTGTGTCAAGGGTTTCTTTTTCCCCATTCCGTTTGCCGGGACCGGACGGGCCGCTTTAACGGTTTGGGCTTTTAAGGAAGATGGCCGCCGTTGTACGTGCGCATCCCCGCCGGATGTCTCTCCGGAAATGATCCGTGGTTGCCCCTTAACCTGCTGGTTGCTGTCATTCTTCTTTGTTGCAGCCTGGTGCCCGGAAGTCTTTGGGGCGGTTGGCCGGGTCATTGTCGTTTTTTGCCAATCTATTTTAATTGTCGGCGCGGTTCCTTTTTCAACAGGCTTAAAATATTTCCGTATCAGCCGATCCAAGGCCCGGGCGGCTTTATCCATCTTTTCCGGCAACGGCAACTGAAACACCCCTGTTTCAGGCGCATCGCCCTGCTGACCGTTTGGGTTTAACCGGGTCGTTAGCGAGGTTTTTCCCAAACGCATGCCACTCTGTTGCGCCTGCTTGTGCAAAGCCTTCATCCATTCAACCACCTGTTGGCGTTCCACGGGTGTCAGTTTTTTCATAATGGCCGAATCCTTAACAGCCCGGTTAATCCAACTTTCGATTATCCGGCCCGGCGTTTCCGGAACTAAACCAATCGGTGTGTCGTCCTGCGGGGTTTGCTTTTTTTGTTTTGGCGCAAGCGTGCCCGACTTTTTTTCCGTAAGTTGGGCGGCATGTGTTTTCACACCGACAATCTGTCGGCCGTTTTGCACCTTAAAGCGGGCAACAATACGCGTATCCGTGGTGATTTTACCACCGGTTTTGCCGGTGATTTTGGGCGAAGTCAGCAATCCGCCAAAAAAAACGCTTGCGTCTCCCGTGCTTTTGGATGTATGTATCTTACCGGATGCATGCCCCTTTTGAACTCCGGTTATTTCCTTAATGCCCCACTCTTTCATATCATCACCTTTGGGTAATAAAGTTTTCCGTTAATGCCGCCGCCCGTTTTTCATTCATCGCCAGCAGGATATTCTTTTTAAAGCGGTTGCCCGTATGTTTATAGATTAACAACACCGTTTGGTCATCAAGATTCTTCAGTATGGGCGCAATCTGGTTGATTTTCATTTTTGAAAAAGTCTTGGCCATGATCATCGCTTTTTGTTCCCGATCGATGTCGGCTTGTTTCTCCAGTTCCAGTTGTTCCGCCATGGCCTTGGCTTTTTCCGCGTCCTGCACACTGTTTTTCACCACACTGCTCAGGCTGTCCATTTTTTGATCCCTTTTGGCGATCTCCTGTTGATATTGTTCCAGCATCAGACGGAGACTATCCGCTTCGGTAAGGGGTTTCTCCCAGCTAAAGGTGGAATCGTGGGCGGCGATCTCTTCAAATGCTTTTTGCTGTTCTTCTTTTACAAATTTCACCGCTTTATATAGCAAGCCAACGCTCAGCATCAATCCGATGAAAAATATCAACAAGCCTTTCATTGTTCTACGGGCATCTCCTCATTAATCCGCGTCCGGCGTAAGGCCACTTCATTTTCAAAAGCCGCGAATTGCCGGTTAATTTGTCTTTTAAATTCCATATATTTTTTTTCCTTAAGCAACTCAATAGATTTCCGTTCCCGTACTTTCTGTTGCAGGTCACGTCGTTTTTTTTCCACTTCCCGAGCCATCTGTCTGATGCGCTGATTCTGTTTTTCAATCTGATCGTTTTTTTGCCGCAAATAGTCATGGAACATACTTGTCAGGGTAACCTGCAATAAAGAGTCCGGCTTTTCCCTGTTCAAAAGGCTCTGTTTTTCATCATGCAACCGGGCCAGCGTCTCCTGCTCTTCCATCAGGCGTGTTTCCGCCATGTGCACTTCCAAGGCGCTTTGATTTTCCTGATGTTTGCGTATTTCCAGCAATCTCTGAAGATTAAATTTAAATTTTGCCATCCTTATGCCTTTTCACTTAGGGTTTTCAGTTTATCCAGCATGGCCAAAAAGTCACTGCTTTCTCCAATGGCCTGTCTTAAAAAAGCGTTGATCGAATCGATATTGTCGATGGCGGCATCGATGCGTTTATTGGTGCCATGCGTATAAGCCCCGATGTTGATCAGGTCTTCCGACTCCCTGTACACCGCCAACTGGCTCAATATTTTTTGCGCCATTTCCTTATGCGCGTCGGAGATCACATCGCCCTTCACCCGGCTGACGCTTTCCAGTACATCGATGGCCGGAAAATGCCCCTGGGTAGCCAGTCGCCGGGAAAGTACAATATGGCCGTCCAGAATGGAGCGGGCCGCGTCGGCAATCGGTTCGTCCATGTCATCGCCATCCACCAGAACGGTGTAAAGACCGGTGATGCTACCCGCATCACTTGTACCGGCACGCTCCAGAAGGCGGGGTAGTAAGGCGAAAACAGACGGGGTGTATCCTTTGGAAGCCGGGGGTTCCCCAATGGCCAGACCAATTTCCCTCTGGGCCATGGCCACCCGTGTCAGCGAATCCATCATCAACAGCACATTCAGCCCCTGATCGCGGAAGTATTCGGCCAGAGTCGTGGCAATCAGGGCACTTTTTATCCGGATAGTGGCCGCCTGATCCGAAGTGGCCACCACAACCACAGAGCGTTGCAGGCCTTCCTCGCCCAGATCGCGTTCGATAAATTCCCGTACCTCGCGGCCCCGTTCGCCGATTAAGGCGATGACATTAATATCCGCATCGCTGTTTTTAGCCATCATGCCCAATAATACGCTTTTCCCCACACCGCTACCGGCGAAGATACCGGCCCGCTGCCCCTTGCCCAGCGTAATCAGCCCGTCTATGGCCCGGATGCCCGTTTCCAGTCGGGTATCGATGCGGCGGCGTACCAGGGGATTGGGCGGCATATTAAAAACCGGACGATAGGCGCGGGTCAGGATATCTCCCTTGCCATCCAGCGGGCGACCCAAACCGTCCAGTACCCGTCCTATGACACCGCTTCCCACCGGCACGCGCAAGGGTTCCGGTTGAATGCGTACCCGGTCTCCCGGGGCAATCCCCACGGTTTCACCCAGGGGCATAAGCAAAATCTTTTTCCCGCGAAAGCCAACTATCTCGGAACGGATGCGCGTACCGTAAGCGGGAAGGATGTCGCAAATATCGCCCAGTGTTCCGGTTTTGGAAGAGGCCTCGATAACAAGCCCCGTGGCACGGGTAACCTTGCCATCCACTAAAATCGGGCGCGCCTGCGGCACGGCTTCGGCATAAGCGTCAAGATTTTCCGTCAATCGGCTCATTCCGTATTCCCCCGTGTCACATCGGCTTCCAGTTTATCAAGATGATTCTCAAAAGACCCGTCAATTTGGTAATCTTCCGTGTCCACATGGGCTTCACCCGGTTTCAGACGGTCATCACCGCTCACATGGACCCGTGCCTCGGGATTCACATAGCCTTGTTCCCGCATTTCTTCCGGATGAATCGCATTCAACTGGGACGGGTTGACCTTAATCCATACATTGTTTTGATCGATGACCTGTTCCAGCATCAACCGCAACCGTTCCCGCAGGGCGGCATCTTGTTTTTCATCGCTTTGCAGTTCCTGTTGAATCACCTCGGCGGCCATGGCCCTGGCCAGCCGCAGCAACGGTTTTTCCAGATTTTCCAGGGTTTCCCGGAAATGGGCTTCCTGTTGTTTCATCTCATGACGCACGGCTTCTATGCGATTGAGGGCATCCTGCATGGTACGCTGCTTACCTTCATCATAACCGGCGCGAAAGGACTCATCCCGCGCGCGTTGCAGTTCGTCTTCCAATATTTTAATACGGTCTTCGAGACGCTTGATCTTGCGCGCATCGTCGATGATCTGCTCCGGACTTTTGTCCAGCGCCTTGTATTTAACATCCTTATCAAACACCTTTTGGTGATAGATGTTATGATCCTTGATGCCGCGTAATTTGCGTCCGAGCTTGATAACCGCTTCACCCATATCAGCCCACCAGTTCTTCTTCTTCGCCGCGTGTCAATTGAATTTCGCCGGCTTCTTCGAGACGACGGGCCACATCCAGAATATCTTTCTGGGCGGCTTCCACTTCCTTCAGGCGCACGGGGCCCATGTAATCAAGTTCTTCCTGCAACATGGCCGCGGCGCGTTCGGACATATTTTCAAAAAACTTGTCTCGCAATTCCGGCGTGGTGGCTTTAAGCGCCAGAGCCAGGGTGCTGGAATTCACTTCCTTAAGGATAACCTGAATTGTGGCACCGGGCAGGGAAATAAGGTCTTCAAATATGAACATAAGATCATTGATTTCCGAAGCCAGGTCGGCATCACGTTCACGCAGGTTGGTAAGGATGTTTTTCTCCGCCGTTCGACTAACCGAGTTAAGAATTTCGGCCACGGCGTCCACGCCACCGGTTTTACTTAATCCGCCACCGAAGATGCTGCCCATTTGTTCGCGTAACACATCTTCGATATCGCTGATAAGTTCCGGCGAGGTTTTTTCCATGGTGGCCACGCGATATGCGATTTCGTATTGATATTCTTCCGGCAGTTCGGATAGGATGCTCGCCGCTTGTTGTGGTTTAAGGTTAGCCAGAATCAAAGCCGCCGTTTGCGGATGCTCGTTTTGTAAAAAGTTGAGCAATTGTTTGTCATCCACCGTTTGCAGCAGATAAAAAGCGCTCACTTCCGTGGCCGCTTCCACCCGTTTAAGAATTTCTTCAGCCTTTTTAAGGCCATAGGCTTTTTCAAGGGCTTCACGGGCGTAATGAATCCCCCCCTGGATGATGTATTGATTAGCCTGCATCATCTGATAAAATTCTTCGATGGTGGCATTCAACACATCCACGGGCACATTATTAAGCTTGGCGATTTCGATGGAGATTTTTTCGCCTTCTTTCTCCGTAAAATTACGCATGATATTACCGGCGATTTCCGGCCCCAGGGCAATCATCATCAGAGCGATTTTCTGAATCGGTCTCAATTGTATGGCTGGTAATCCGCTTTCTTCTTTGTTTTGGGGAGCGGCTTCCAACGCGGTATTGGCATTTTCCGGCATAATATTTTATCCTTTTGCTGTTAACCAGGCACGCATTAAAGAAGTCGCCTGATCCGGATGATCATTGGCGAATTCCACAACTTCGACGGTCATTTTATCCTTGGCACGCATGCGGGCGCGGGCTTCCGGACTTAACTTGGATATATAATTGTTCTCATCCAATTCATCATCTTCATCACTCATACCTTGCAAGGCTTTCTCCGTTTTGCGTTTTTCCATCAATGCTTTTTGTTGAATTTCTATGGGCAATAAAATTTTACTTGTGGCTTCGCTGTTCATCATGCCCTTAATCAGATTAAAAGCCATAAACAAACCGGCGCCCACCAGGATATAGGTCAGAAGTTGTTTCCAAAGTTCCGGCGATTTAAAAATATCCAACCAGCCGTCGTCATACACTGGCGGATCGACAAACCGCATATTTACTACTGTAACCTGATCCCCGCGCTGCTCATTATAGCCGATGGCGTTTTTTACCAGTGCGGTAAGCTTATCCAGGTCTTCCTGACTGCGCGGCTGATACTCTTTTTGTTCATCATTGCCGTTCACGCTCACATATTCCCCGTTCACCAGAACGGACACCGTCAGCCGTTTGATATTACCGGTGCCGGTTACAATATTTTGCACCACTTTGCTGAATTCGTAATTGGTTGTGCTGTTTTCCGCGGTTGCCAGGGATGAATCGGTGTTATCATGGGTGGCCTCGTTGATGATTTCCTCGCTCACCACCGTCACATCATCGGGATCGATATCCTGAATGGTTTTCTGTACCTGATCGAAATTGAGTTCCGCGCCCACCTGTACTTTTACGTTACCCACGCCGACAGACGCCTCCAAAATGCTGCGTACCTTGCGCTGCAACTGGCTTTCCACGTTTTTGGTCAGTTCCCACTGGGTACCGGATTGCCCGAGATTGTTTTCCGCCTCGCCGTTATAAAGCAGGTTGCCGTGCGAATCGACCACGGTCACATCTTCCGGGCTGATATTTTCCACGCTATGCGCCACCAGTTGCGGAATGCTTTGCAGTTGTTTATCCGATACACCGCCCCGGGTCAGGGTGAGCGTAACGCTGGCGGAACCTTTGCGGTCTTCCTCAAACAACCGGCGGTCCGGGATATTGAGATGCACGCGTGAATTTTTTACCCAGGTCATCATGTTGATGGTGCGTTCCAATTCGCCTTCCAACGCGCGTAAAATCTTTATCCGTGTCATGGTTGTGGTTTCACCGAGATTGTTTTTATCCGGATCGAAAATATCGTCCCAACCCTGGGGCTGACCGGCGCCGCCACCATAGGCATGGAAGCGGATGCGCAATTCATCCACCATATCCTGTTGCACATAAATGGTGGTGCCACCGTTTTCAAGACGGTATTTGATCTTGTCGTTAGACAGGGCCGTTACCACTTCCGAGGCATCCTGCGGGTCCATATTGGCATAAAGCAGATCATATTCGGTACGGTTGGCCCACATCACCAATGCCACCACCGAAGACAAAAAAAGCAAGGCAATACCCGTAACAATGATTCTCTGTTTGGGGGTGAACTGCATGACAAATTGTGTTAACTGCGCGATAAACTGATTCATTTATGACTTCCCGTTGCGATTAAACCGACATCCGTTCGACTTCTTTGTATGATTCTAGTAATTTGTTACGAATTTCCACCATGAGCTTGAAACTCAGGCCGGACTCTTCCAGAGCGGTCATGGCTTCATGTAAATTATCCGAGCGGCCCTGGATTACATCGGCGGCCTTTCCCGAAGCATCCTTGGCCTTCTGATCCACGGATTTAACAAAATCCACAATCGTATCACCAAAATCTTTTGTTTTAGCCTCGTTTTGGACAGATTGCCCGGGATTCGCGTTGCGGATCAGATCCCGCAGGTTGACCGAAGATAATTGATTGATTGCTGCCATGATTTATCCTTTCAAATCCAATAACATTCCGGCGTGGATGCCCTTTACACGCGCCTGTCCGCCATAGGGCCGGCCGGGACTGTTTGCCAGCTCTCCAAAGAGGGCGTGCAATGTTGAGATTTCCTTTTTGCTAAGGGTCTTTTGCAAATTGATTTCCCCGGGAGCGCTGACGGGCCGGTTTTCCTTTTTTTCCGCGATAGCCCGGGATGGATTATCCGGAATACCCCGCTCCACGCGCGTATCATTCCGCGGGAATCCTCCGGGACCGTACAGGTCCGATATCGATCCGTTTATACGCATGACTCTTAAATCTCCATGGATTTTTTAGCGATTTTCTTAGCCGCTTCCATCACGCTGACGTTGGCTTCGTACATGCGTGTGGCCGTGATCATATCCACCATCTCTTCCACCACATTGATATCCGGTTTGGTGATGTAACCGTCTTTATCGGCCATGGGGTTGTTCGGATCATACTCCCGAACCACCGACTTGTGTTCGGCGATCTTATATTCATCCACAGGGGCGTCGCCACCGGCGGAGAGACGGCGACCGGCCATATTAAAATGGCCCTGATTCGTTTTTTTCATTTTCAGGTTTAACGCGTCCGAAAAATTATTTTTTTTCAACGCCCGGTTTTGGACGGGCACAAGCGATTTGCGTTTATACACATTCCCCTTCTTGTCCGCGATACGGTCGGCATTGGCTATATTATCCGAAATGATACGCATACGGCGCATCTGATTGGACAAACCGCCCAGGGTTGTTTCAATCGCGCTTAAGATACCGGGTGTTTTCATAGCTGATCCTTATGATGTTATTTTACCTGTTATGCTGGTGTTTAAACTTTTATAAGTCTTGTTTAATATGCGCGCCACAAAATCAAAGCGGATCTGATTCACCGCCAGCTCGCCCATTTCTTTGTTAATATCCACCTTCTCCGGCGTATCACGGTCGAGTGTGGGAAACTCCCCCGGCCCGGCGGCGTTCATGTGGCGTTCATGGGTCTTTTTTAATCGGGCGTTCACCGCATTCACCAGTTCGTCGGAAAAATCGGTTTGGACCGGCTTATATGTGGCATCATGCGCATGGGCCACATTACGGGCAATGGCTTTATGCTGTTTATCGTAAACGCCAAGCGCTTTTTTGTACAAATGTATTTTTTCGAATTCAAACAACTTCATAGTCTTTTCCTCTCGCCCTGTTAGAGTCAAAACCCGTGCCAAAAGCACACCGTTCCGGATACTTCACACCTAAGACATTGATTTTATGAGAGTTAAAGAGATATTATCCTTTGGGTAATAAAAAGATGAATATTGCACGGGGACCAGGCGCAGGGTAATTCTTTCCGCCCGAAGTTAAAAAATTCCTTTCCGGGACGAGTATTCGGTATATGAGGATGATGCTATTTAAAAATGATGTCGTGGATGACGTAACCGGTGACTCCAGTGGACCCAATTAAAGTACTTATCGTCGAGGATGTTTTTTTAATCCAAAGACTGATTGAACGTTACATTAAACCGTATGGAGAAATTCATAAAGCTGACAATGGTGTAAAAGCCCTGGCACTCTTTACCGAACATTTTTTTAATGGCGAACCGTTTAAGCTAATA
>RFFS01000100.1 GCA_003696775.1 Calditrichota bacterium | reverse complement strand
GTATGTCCAATTCATTTCGCTATCGGCATTGTCCACGTCGCTGACATAATCATCCAGGGCGATGGTGGCAAAGCCCTGCCCCTCGCTAACGCTCTGATCGGGGATATTGCCAACCACCGGAGGCTCATTGATACTATTGACGGTGAACACCGCCGGATCGTTGTCGGTGGCCGCGCCGGGATCGCTGGCGGTAAAGGTAATGGTCTCACTGCCGCTCCATTGGCTGTCCGGCGCTTGGACGGTCGCGATGTTTTGGTTATCAATCGTCACCGTTAATGCGCTGTTCCCGCTGTATTGCCAGCTTATTTCACTGTCGCTGTGATTGCCGTCGGTGACATACAGGTTCAGATCTATTTGAGTGAAGTTTTGTCCCTGATCTATGGTTTGATCAGGGATGTCGCTGACCACGGGAACGGGGTTATCCTTCATGGAAGTGATATCAACGGACCAATCCGTGAGCGTACCGCCGTTGTTATAATAAATATCGTCATAAACCGTTAAGCGCCAATCCCCAAGCGAGGAACGACCGTCAAACACCCACAAAGCGTTGTCGGGCTGGTAGCTGCCGCTGTATGGCGCGCTGCCGTCGGTAATGGCTGTTTTGGCCTCATCATCAACGGTGGTTTGATCATAGGCCGTGCCGGGATTCACCTGCAGGATGCCGCTGCCCACCTGGTCGGGGGCTTCCAACGCGATGGCAAAATCCTGCACCTGGCCGTTGATGCTGACGGTGGCGTTCACATCCACCATATTAACATCATCATTGACGGTGAGTTGGGAAGTATAAAAGACATTGGATTTATCGATGGAAACCGGCACATCCTTACTGACATATTGTTGGCTCTGTAATTCGGCCACATGAAAAACAAACGGAAGCGGCGGCGGTGTCTGATCGTCTCCGCCGATGGGAAAGGTTACGGCGTTACCCTGCTTATCGCGGGCATAAAAATAATAGGAAACAACGGTTTCCCACTTTTGACCCGGCAAATTAAACTGGTACCGGTTGCCGCCCTGCGCTTTACCGGTAACACTCTTCCAGCTTCCCGTGCCGCCGTTGTAATCGGCGCGATAAAAGAGCTGTGCGTTATCGATGCCGTCACCGTCGTGAATATCCACATCAAAAATACGATCCCCGGTATCGGTACCGGAAACGGGTTTGGTAAAAACAAAATAGGGCACATCGCCTCCGCTATTCAGCGCCCGTTCCACCGCCCGCCGGGCATTGACCCTGCCGTACCCCGTATGTTTATTCCACCCCTGGGCATCGGGAATGTAACGGTCAATTTTATCACAGCTTTTTTGCAGAATATCCTGTACCTGATCGGAGGTCAGGTTCGGGTCCGCGCCAAGCACCAGCGCCGCCGTGGCGGATACATGGGGACAGGAGGCGGACGTCCCCCCAAAGGTATCGTCATAATCACCGTTGTTAAAGCCGGCTTCGCCCTTTAAATCGGTCGTGTAAACGATGCTCGGCGCCACCATGTCCAGTTCCGGGCCGTAATTGCCGCCCCATTTACGGTTGAGATCACGGCTGCCCTGATTTTTCTTTTCATCAAACATATTGGAAGCGCCCACGGCAATCACATCGCCCAGTTGCGCCGGGAAACTGACTACGCCGTGTCCCTCGTTTCCGCTGGAAAAAACCACCACGCAGCCTTTGCCGTCGCGTCCTTTGGTTTTGGCGCGGTTGATGGCGTCGGCGATAACCTGACTGTAGGCCGTGCCGCTCCAACTGTTGGACAATACATCACAGCCATACTGCCAGGCATAATCGATGGCTTCGGCGATACCGGCATCATCGGCACTGCCCCATGTGCTGTTGATTTTCACCGGCAGCAAACCGGCATCCGGAGCAATGCCCGCCACGCCGATGCCGTTATCGGCCTGGGCGGCCAGTACGCCGGAAACGGCCGTTCCGTGTCCCTGGATATCATTGCCGTCGTTTTGATTATCCGGTGTGAAATCACGCCCCGGATCGACGATATTATCTGCCAAATCGGGATGGGCCAGTTCGATGCCGCTGTCGATCACACCGATCAGTACTCCCGCGCCACGCTGCAAACCGTTTTGCCGCAACAGGTCCCAGGCTTCCGGCACGTCCATATCGGCATCATCAAATCCGCTGACACTGGTCGGCCAGGGTGTTTCCGAGCCGTTGGCCACTTTTTGTCCGGTATTCTTATGCGCCCATTGTTGCGCGTAATAGGTGTCGTTACTGTTCAGGATGGTATGATCCAGGTAAATGAAATTCGGCTGGGCCCAGAGTACCCGCGGCAGTTCTCCGAAACGTTCCGCGGCTTCAAAGGCGTCCAGGCTGTCGGAACGCAGCAGCCAGGTTTCCCCGTATATGCGGCGCACCACGCGCGCGCCCTGACGACGAAACAGGGTGGCGCGTTGCGCGGCATCCATCCCGGGCTGTAAGCGGACGATAAAACGATCCGTAGCCGTTAAACGGGTGCGCTTGTTTATAAAAACCGGCATCACAAGACGCACGCCGGGCAAACGCATCAGGGCCTGCCGGTATCCTTCCAGTTCGGCGGAGGGTATTTTACGGGTTAGCAGCAGGCGACGGTTGTCAGGTTGGTGCAGGGCTTCCATTTTCTGCAGTAATCCGCCCAGTGTCTGACGGGCCTGTTGTTCCACCACCCGGGGATCGGCCTGCGCCTGCAGCACCAGAGCCAGACCGTTGCCTTCTTCCTTTAATGTGTAAAGCTGATTTTGATAGTTATATTGATAGGCGCCGGCCCGCATCAGGGCCAGGGGAAGCAATAAAAACAATAAAAAACGCATAAAGAGTTCCGATTTTTTGATGTGGGCGCAATTTACATATTTTCCGACGGTTAAACCGGATGTAGGTCACGAAATACCCGGAAAGCGTTTTTCCCTACAGGCCAGAGACGGAAATTATTGGGAAACGGCCCGGTGCCCCAACGGGCAGGCCGCGCACAGCCCCGGCCGGCAATAGAGCCGCCGGACATGCAACAGAGCCTGCGCCCGGTAAAAGAAACGCAGCGGCCGGTAGGCGTCAAAAGGCGGGCGGTTCAACACACCGTAAGCCTGGGACAGAGGCAGGTTAAGATAAAGATCATACAGATAGGCCTCGTAGCCGCCGCTGCCTGTCTCCCGGGCGTGTTCCAGCTCGAGAGGCAGGAGATGGTTTCCCAAAAATTCGATCAGGCGGGCGCGCCCCAAACGGGTTGCCGCCCCCGGGGGATTGAACACCGCGGATAAGCCTTTTAGCAGCGGCCGCACGGCAAGACGGCGACGCGGGAGGGCCATCACCCGGTTGTAAAACTCGGGCAGACCGTAAGCACGGAACCAAACCATCCACAAGGCCACCGCCCGACCGGGACGGGAAGCGGGACGCATGCCGCCGGTTTGCAAGGGCGGGCCGCTGCCCAGGGCCTGTTCCAGATGGTTTTGCAACTGGGGTGGACGATGGCGCAATGCCTGCAAAACAGACCAGGGCACCCGGCGGGCGATGTATTCGAAAGCGGCGGCATTGCCGCCATAGCCCAGGGTGCGCCACAGTTTCTCGTAAAAAAGGGTGACGGGGGGATGATCGGCCAGGGCCTTGCGCAGCGCCAGCCGCCGGAAAGCCAAACGCCGCAGGGCCGGGCCCGTTAAAGCGGACAAGGGATCGGGCGCCCGACAGGCAACGCCAAAGGCTTCCGGCAGAGGCGGCAGGGGAACCGTGGGGATGAGGCGGGCATGGGCCTCATGCCGCACTCCTTTGCAGGCACTGCCCGGCTCCACCACATGCAGGGCCACATCGGCGTAACGATTGTCCAGATGATGGCCGTGGCGATACCAGCCGGCCTCCGTGCCGTGCATTTCCACCGCGCCCGTATGGCGCACGCCGTCCAGCTCAAAACAGGCATGACGAAAATCAGGCCCTTCGCCGGGGCTGAAACGGCCGCTGTCCAACAGGCGCAAACGATGCCCGCCCGCCTGGAAGGCGCGCCCGGCCCGGGCCCATTGCCACCAACGTTGGTATAATTGATCTTCTTGCATAGTGTACCGCCACCGGTTATATTCTTTTGAGAATATACTATTCCCATAAGCATATTTCAAGGAGGTGACATGGATATGATGTTTTTTGCCCGGCGTCTGGACCGGGTACGGAGGCAAATGAACTGGAGCCAACGGCAACTGGCGGCAGTGATGGGCGTCGGTCAGCCCAGCATCAGCAAATACCTGCAAGGGCGCAGCCTGCCCTCGCTGACCGCCCTCTACCGTCTGGCGCGGACATCGGGCTACCGCATGGAGTGGTTTATGAGCGACGAGGCCGACGTGACAAAGGTGGCAGAAGCACCCGCGGTATATGGCGCGGGCAAAGAGGTGCCCATCGAACAGGCGCTGGAGCGTTTACCGGAGGAAGCGCGGCAGGCGTTTGAAACTTTGATACGCTCCTGGCCTTACACCGACAACATCCTTATTTAAGATAACGCCGTGCGCCGGCATAGCGCTCCCGGTAATAGGGTTGATTGAGATCGGAATACACAACACCCCGGGTTACGGAAGCATGGACAAATCTTCCATTCCCCATATAAATACCCACATGATCCACGCCGCGTCCGCGCATGTTTTTAAAGAATACCAGATCGCCGCACTGCAACGCCGAACGGCGTACCCGTTTGCCCCGGGCAACCTGTAAGGCGGTGGTGCGTGGCAAGGTCTTGCCGTAAACGGATTGGATCACGATGCGGGTGAAAGCGGAGCAGTCGAGCCCCCGGCGATCCGTGCCGCCATAGCGGTAAGGGGTGCCCAGCCAGGGGGCCACGGCGTTTTTCAAAGCGTCGCACCGTTCCGTGGCGGAAGCGGAAGGATCACGTTCCTGACGTATCCGCGGAGCAGAGACGCAGGCCTGCAACAAAAGCAACGCCGCTATGAGCGTTAAAAGCGTCAATAACGTCTTTTTTGTAAGGACGATAACATCTCCCCGACGGCCGATTTATAGGGCGACGCCGGAAAATGCTCCAGGGCACGCCACGCGGCGTCGAAATAATCTTCCGTTTGTTTTTGCACGGCGGCCAGTATGCCTGCCTCGTTCAGCGCCCGGCGGTATCCGGCCAGGTCCAGCGCATCAAAAACAGCCTTGTCCAGCCGCTCCCGCAGCATCAGATAAAGAATGGTGCGTTTGTGCATTTCAAAATCACTGCCTACTTTTTTACCGAGCGCCGCTTCATCGGCGGTGATATCGAGCATATCATCCTGCATTTGGAAAGCCATGCCCAGGTTAAGACCGAACCGACGCAGTTGCTCCAGGGTGGCATCGTCGGCTCCGGCGATCATCCCGCCCAGCTCGCAGGAGACTTCAATGAGCGTGGCCGTTTTTCGCCGGATCATGTCGAGATAAGCCGCGGGGGTCACTTCTTCCTGTTCTTCAAATTGTTTATCCAGCCCCTGGCCTTCGCAAATGATGATCATCGCGCGGGTGAAGACACGGGCCAGTTCGGCCGTATCGTCGCAGTCGGTTTCCAGCAGTTTCTGGAAAGCAAACCCCAGCAGACCGTCTCCGGAGAGGATCGCCGTATTCACATCCCATTTGACATGAATGGTCGGCTTGCCACGACGGGTGGCGTCATTATCCATGATGTCGTCATGTACAAGAGAAAAATCGTGCAGGAGTTCCACGGCGGCGGCGGCGGGCAGGGCGCGTTCCGGCGAAGCGCCGCACATACCGCAGCTTAACCAAAGCAGCAAGGGACGGATTTTTTTACCGCCCAAATCCAGCATATAATCGATGGGATCATAAAACAAGGGAACCGTCTGGTAGCGCCGCAGACGGTGCATTTCTTCTTCGATGGCCCGCAAGGCGTTTACGGTCAGTCTGTTCACGCCCCGCTCCCGCGTATGATGATGGAAGCGATGTTCTCCGCCGTATCGGCCTCCAACAACGCCTGACGCACGGAGGCGTCTTTCAGGGCACGGGTAATTTGCGCCAGGGCGCGGATATGCGGCCCCGAGGTGCTGCGCGGTGATAAGACCAGAAAAATAAAACGGGCCGGCTTACCGTCCATGCTTTCAAAATCGATGCCGTCGCGATGCAAACCGAAGGCGACCACCAGTTCCGACACCGCGTCCGTTTTGGCGTGCGGAACGGCCAATCCCTCTTCCATGCCCGTGCTGAGGTATTGCTCCCGGGCCAGCACATCGTGCCGGGCAGTGGCGCGGTCGGCCAACACACCGCTGTCATACAAAACGTCCAGCAATTCGTCGATGACCGCTGTTTTATCAGCGCCGCGCAACAGGGTTACATGGGCGGGGATTAATTTTTCGGCTAATTCCATATATTTCGGGCTCCTTGATAGAAAGGAAAATTTAAAGAGTGTGACCCTTTAAAGCAATGTGCGCGGTGTTTAATAATCTTTTACGATTTGGTTGTTGTGCGATCAGGAGCCATTTACACAAATTTTTTAAACTGACACATCGTCCCTTTACTAAATACCTGTAAAACAAGAAAACCCATCGTAATCCGGTACATATAAGGGGAAACAGGAGAAAGGCGGACTCGCCTCCCCCCTGTTCGGGATGTCAGGCGTTTTCGGACGTGCCCTCCTCATTGTCGGCGTCCATATCAGCCGCCAGCTTTCTTACCTCACGCCCTTTATATAATTCGTAAATAACCGGGATAACGATCAGAGTGAGCAGGGTCGATGTAACCATGCCGCCGATCATGGGCGCCGCGATACGTTTCATAACCTGCGAACCCGTGCCACTGCCCCACATAATGGGAATCAAACCGGCCATGATAGCCATTACCGTCATCATCTTGGGGCGCACCCGGTTAACGGCGCCTTCGATGATGGCATGATACAGGTCTTTCATATTGCGCATCCGGCCGCTTTTTTTCATGGTGTTGTAAGCCTGATCCAGATAAATAAGCATGATGACGCCGGTTTCCGCGGCCACGCCCGCCAGAGCGATAAAACCCACACCCACCGCCACGCTGAAATTGTAACCGAGGATGTAGAGATACCAGATGCCGCCCACGAGAGAAAAGGGCAGGGAGAGCATCACAATCAAGCTTTCACCGATATTTTTAAAGTTGAAATATAGCAGCAGGAAGATGATGACCAGCGTAATGGGCACAACCAGTTGCAGGCGTTTTTGAGCCCGTTCCATGTATTCATATTGCCCGGACCAAACAATACTGTATCCTTCGGGGAATGGCACATTTTCATCCACAACCTTGCGGGCGTTTTGAACATACGTACCCACATCCATATCCCGGATATCCACATACAACCAGGCAGTGGTACGGGCATTTTCACTTTTTATTACCGGCGGGCCCTTTTTGATTTCAATATCGGCCACATAACTCAAAGGAATCTGCGCGCCGGTCGGCGTGGGGATCAATACCCTTTTCAGCGCTTCGATATTATCGCGCAATTCCCGTTTATAGCGCACGTTCACCGGGTAACGCTCCAGACCTTCCACCGTATGGGTCACGTTCATGCCGCCAATGGCCGACATGATCACTTCCTGCACACCACCCACGGTCAAACCGTAACGCGCGGCTTCTTCCCTTTTGATGTTAAGGTCAAAATAGTTACCCCCCACCGCCTTATCGGCAAAAACACTCAAGGTGCCCTTCACGCCTTTTAAAACGGAGGTAATTTCTTCACCCAGCCGGGAAAGGGTTTCCAGATCGGGCCCCATAATTTTAATGCCGATGGGGGTTTTAATACCCGTGGAAAGCATATCAATCCGGGTTTTAATGGGCATGGTCCAGGCGTTTGTCAACCCGGGAAACCGGATGGCGGCGTCCATTTCCTTCACCAGTTTGTCAAGGGTCATTCCCGGCCGCCATTCATCCCTGGGTTTAAGCATAATGGTTGTTTCTATCATGGATAGCGGCGCCGGGTCGGTGGCGCTTTCCGCCCGACCGATCTTACCAAACACATGATGCACCTCCGGAAAACTTTTTATGATCTTATCCGTCTGCTGAAGAATTTCCTTAGCCTTAGTGATGCTTAATCCCGGATCGGTGATGGGCATATACAACAGGTCCCCTTCATTCAGCGGCGGCATGAACTCAGACCCGATATGTTCCAGAGGGTATATGGATACCGCCAGCACAAGCAACGCGCCGATAAGCGTGCTCCATTTAAAGCGCAGCGCCCCATTTATAACCGGCCGGTATATTTTTATCAAAAAACGGTTAATGGGGTTTTTTGCCTCGGGCATGATTTTTCCGCGAATAAAATAGCCCATAAAAACCGGTACAACGGTCAGGGCCAGCAAAGCGGCCGCGGCCATGGCATAAGTTTTGGTAAAGGCCAACGGTTTAAACAAACGGCCTTCCTGTGCCTGAAGGGTAAAAACCGGTAAAAAGGAGAGGGTGATAATCAACAGAGAATAAAACAGCGCGGGGCCCACCTCCCTGGACGCATCCAAAATAATTTGCCAATGGTCTTTTTTACCGCCGTCATGCTCCATGTGTTTGTGCGCGTTCTCAATCATCACAATCGCCGCATCCACCATGGCGCCGATGGCAATGGCGATGCCGCTGAGAGACATGATATTGGCACTGAGTCCCTGAGCCTTCATAATCAGAAAAGCCATCAAAATCCCCAAAGGCAATGTAAGAATAGCTACAAATGCGCTGCGGAAGTGCATCAGAAAAAGGATGGTCACCAGGGCCACCACAATGCTTTCTTCCAACAACTTTTCCTTCAGGTTATCGATGCCACGCTCTATAAGCGATGATCGGTCGTAGGCCGTATGAATGGTTACACCTTCCGGCAAGCCTTTTTCCAGCTCTTTCAGCTTTTCCTTAACCCGCTCAATGGTCTTGAGGGCGTTTTCGCCATAGCGCATAATCACCACGCCGCCCACGGCTTCCCCTTCGCCATTCCATTCGGCGATACCGCGACGCAGTTCCGGCCCGATATGCACATCCGCCACCTGCCGGATGGTAATCGGCGTCCCGCTTTTATCCACGCCAATCGGTATGTTTTCAATATCTTGAATGGATTTTATATACCCCAGACCGCGCACCATGAATTCGGTTTCACCCAATTCCACCAATTTGCCGCCTACATCGTTATTACTTTTTTGAATGGCCATGCGCACTTTTTGAATGGGTATATTATATGCCAGCAGTTTATTGGGGTCCACTTCCACCTGATATTGCTTCACATAACCGCCGATGCTCGCAACTTCTGAAACCCCCGGTACCGATGTTAATTCATATCTCAGATACCAGTCCTGAATGGAACGCAGCTGCTGCAGATCGTATTGATCACCGCCGTCCAGCACGTATTCATACACCCAGCCCACACCCGTGGCATCGGGCCCCAATGTGGGGGTTACCCCCTGCGGCAGACGGCTGGAAACGTAATTCAGGTATTCCAGTACCCGGCTCCGCGCCCAGTACATATCCGTACCGTCTTCAAAAATGATATAGACAAAAGAAAGGCCGAAGAACGAATAGCCCCTGACCACCTTGGCAAAAGGCACGGCCAGCATGGCGCTGGTAAGCGGATAGGTAACCTGATCCTCCACAACCTGGGGCGCCTGCCCCGGATATTCGGTAAAAATGATCACCTGTACATCGCTCAAATCGGGGATGGCGTCCACCGGAGTTTGATACAAGGCGTACATCCCTACCAGGGTAACAAACGCCGTGAAGATCAAAACCAGGAATCGGTTTTTAACGGATGCTTCTATCAACTTGTTTAACATGATTTCACTCGATTTTTTTCCATTGTAAATTGTTTGCTACTATGTGTTTACTGCCCGCCGCATTTACCTTTGCCGCACTTCATTTCCGTGTCGCCGGAGGTCTT
>RFFS01000099.1 GCA_003696775.1 Calditrichota bacterium | reverse complement strand
CGCGTTTGTTGTTGATTGACTGGCGTTGGGGAGAAGCCTATTTCGCAAAAAAATTACTGGATTTTGAATTGGCTTCCAACGTTGGCAACTGGCAGTGGAATGCAGGTTGTGGGGCTGATGCAGCTCCCTATTTTCGCATCTTTAATCCGGACCTGCAGATTAAAAAATTTGATCCAAATTTAGAATATGTGAAAAAATGGTTGCCTGAATTTGGTACAGCAGACTACCCGGAACCAATGATCGATTACAAAACGGCGCGGGAAAGAGCGCTGACCTTGTTCAGCTTTAACCTGCGTTAAGAATTCCGGAAATTTTTAATCCTGAATGAAATTCAGGATTGATTGGCCTGCCCAAAATCCGACAATGCTTTATTTTTCAAGTAATTGCCAGAGAAATAGTTTCCCAGCCTGCCTTCTTGAAAATAATCTTGCGCACTTTGTGGTTAAATGTTAACACTTTTTGTATTTGTCATTCAGCCCCTTGCCCTCAAGGATCATAGGAATAATTTTTTGCAGGCGTTTTTGCCGCGTTTCGACTCGCTTGGCTTCAGCAATGTACTCGGCGTACTCCCGCTGCCGGCCCGGCGTAAGGGATTGAAACGCTTTGGCCAGCTCCGCATCTTCAGTCAACCTTTGTTGAAGTTCATCCGGTATAATAAGTTCCTTTTTGCGTTGTGGTTTGATCTCTTTGCCGGCCCGGGCATTGGCTGTTGCTTCCTGAAGGTATGCTTTAATCAGCTCAGTATCCTGTTTCATTTCCTGTATGTTTTTAAAACGCCATTGACGAAGAGCTTTGGTTTTTCCTTCCTGGGCGTTGACCAGTTTACCAGCTTCATCTTTAAGCAATCCGCCCTGGAAAAACCAGATGGCTGTGTAGTCCTTAAATGCCGCCAAACCGACCACATTTTTTTCATTGATCATGTACACCGGCGCACCCCATTTGATAGTTTCTTCCAGACCCGAATTCAGTAACATCCCGCGCAGATATTCCAGTTCCATTCGCCAGGATTCTTTTTTAGCGATATACGCTTCCACTGATTTTGATCGATTCATTTATGATTCTAATCCGTTATATGCTTTTTCTGCAGCGTTTTGTGTAATGCGCCCACCTCCATAATAGCAGCCGAACCATACCAGGGTTTTAATTCCATGATTAGATGACCGCTTTGAATCATGGGGTCGCTTTCCGTCAACTTTTTGGCTTCTTCTACGGTCGATACATTAAAAATATATATTCCGCGCAAATCATTGTTGTCCAAAAAAGGGCCGGCTAAAACCAGTTTACCTTCGTTGGCCAGGCGTTCGATGTTTTCCAAATGAAACTTTTGCAGGCGGGCGACTTCAATTGAATCGTTGACGCGGTTGGGGCCGCGTTTCAAAAAGGCCATGACATATTTTTTCATGCCGTAATCGTCGGCACCGTACGCGTTGGCTTTTATAGAATCGTATGTCGCTACACCCTGCTCAGAATTTTTGTAAGAAGAACAGGAAAACAACAGGCCGGTAATACAAAGGGTAAGTAATAAAATGACGCGCTTAGTCGAATGGTTCATTATGATATTCTCCGCGATTTGACCTTACTCTCGTAATGTGCGCCGACGTTAAGTGCCATCATTTGACGGTTACGTTCGATATGCCATTCAGATGAAACCTGTTCATATTTAAAAGCAGACAACATTTTATACACAAGCGATTTGCGTTTTTAATTTCGTTTCATTTAGGGCTTAAAAATCCATGTTGTGATAGTGTCGGTCATAGGGCGCCGTAGTCCCATTTTCCTGAACAATCCTGACTAAGGGATTAGACTACCGCTCCATTTCGGATTTCAAATTTTGAAGCCCCTGTTCCAAATCCTTACCCAGCATTTCGTCCATGTCCATGGTCAGAAGCATCACGTTCCATGGATAGGGCATCTTGCCGTTAAATCCCCACGTTACTTTCGTATGGGCCGAATCAACGGCTTCCGTTGTAAAATAGGCGTAGTCGGTGGATTGCCACGGTTCAAAAAAACGTAGTTCAAAATCGATACGCTGTCCATCGGCGATATTAATAATTTCCTGTTCGCCACTGCCCACATTGGCACTGTCGCTCTTCCAGGATGAAACCGCACCTACGGTACCGTCCGTTCCCTTAAAGGATTTCTTCATATTCGGATCCATTTTATTCCATACGCTGAAATCATCCTGATTTTTCAAATTTTTCAGATAGTTAAACAGCGTATCTTTCGGGGTCTGAATTGTGACTTCCCGCTTAACATGATAGGCGTCGGGTAAAATCAGGGCTGCTATCAGAAACAAGGCTACTAAAGCAGCTATCGCGATTAAGATTTTTTTGATTATTTTCATGATAATCTCTCCTGTTGAATGTTAAATAAAAGTTATTTTGAAGAATTGCCGGACGGTGGTTCCCATAATTCAATTTTATTGCCGTCCGGATCCAAAATGTGAACGAATTTGCCGTATGGGTACTCTTCGATGGCATCAACTATGGTTACTCCGGCAGACTTTAAAGAGTCCACCAGGGCCTCGATATGTTCCACGCGGTAATTGATCATAAATTCTTTAGCAGAGGGTTTCATGTAATCCGTATCCGCTGGAAAGACACTCCATTGCATATGCACCGGTTGATTTGGCGCATTTTCCTTAGTAGATATAAATGTGGCGCCATATTCATCTATAGGCAAACCAAGATGCTCACCATACCATTTTTTTAATTTTTCAGGTTGGTCGCTTTTAAAAAAAATGCCGCCGATACCGATTACTTTTCCTTTTTTGTTTACCATGCGCACCCCGGTTTGTTGTGTTTATGTATCAAATTGTCCTTTTTACCTGTAGGAAAACGGACAAACGAAAGACGGGATGGTTATATTCCTTTAATGAATATAGCCCGTCGAAATACAGAGATATGAGAATACATCCAAACAAAAACATGTTTACACCCGACATCGTCAATTTTTACCATATAAGCGGCGCCATTTGGTTTCAAACTCATTGCCGGGTGTCCAACGTGGTTGTTCCGAATCGTTAGCCACCCGAATCGCCGTTTTGAATAATACGCGCATATCGCGTTCGCAGCCGCTTAAATCCCATGCGGCGTTTACGCTGTCCGAAGGCTGATGGTAGTGCTCTTTACGATAGGTCACCGGATCGACACCCGGTGTTGTGAGGTAGCCCTTCCCGGGATTGATATACAAAGCGGGAATACCGGCTTTGGCGAAATTGATCTGATCGGAGCGATAAAAGCGACCGGCATTGGGATTGAGATCACCTTTGATGATCAACGTCCCGCCTCCCGGAATGGGTGTTTGCGCCGCCTCGGCTTTCAGGGCTTTGCCCAAACTGTTCATATCCAGTCCCACAGCGGCCATATCACGTGTCAGACCGAAAATTTGCGGCATATCGATGTTGAAATCGGCAACAATATGGTTGCGCGGTACCGGCGGGCGGGCCACAAACCAGCGGCTGCCGAGCGAGCCGCTCTCTTCCGCGGCACAGGCTAAAAACAAAACCGAGCGTTTGGGCTTCTTTTTTAGTTGGTTAAAAGCCCGGGCCATGCTCATCAATGAAGCCGTGCCCAGGGCGTTATCCCAGGCGCCGTTGTAAATACCATCTTCTCCCGCATTCGTGGAGCGCGTGCCAAGATGATCATAATGGGCGGAAAAAACGATGATCTGCTTTTTAAGTTCCGGATCGCTGCCTTCCAACAAACCATATACATTGCGGGTTTGGATACGCCTTTTGTCTGTTTCAATATGGGCGTTGATGCGATAACCCGTATCCACGGGTTTAAAATCGCGGCGTGCGGCCATTTCAAACCACTTATCCAGGGTTGTGCCCATACTACGGGCAATTTCCTCAGATGTGGCTTTATCCATCCATGCCAGCAGATCCAGTTGATAGCCGCTGTTTT
>RFFS01000098.1 GCA_003696775.1 Calditrichota bacterium | reverse complement strand
GCCGCTCTGGGGCCAAATGGAGAAAAAATCCATATCATACCGGGGACATCGGTCAAGGGTATATTGCGCAGTGTAATGGAAATCGCCTCTTTTGGCCGCATGAACCGGGTGAGCGACCACCGATATTCCATCCGTGATTTGAACTATAAACCCTATACATCACAAATGACTCAAACCATAACCGGTAATGTCGTTAAACCTTTGGTTAAGGCCGGATGGATTGAACAAACCTATGAGGGTGAACAAAAAAAGTGGTATCTGTTTCCTTGTGATTATGCCCGTGTGGAGATCCGTGACCTGGAGAGGTATCATGGCGGCAACATCAGACTGAACCGAAAACTTTCATCGGTCCAAAAATACAATATGTGGCAAAGAGATTTACAGCTCAGGTTTAATTGCGATGAAAAGGATTATTCGCATCAAAAAGGCAGAATTAGAATCCGGTATAAAAAAGCACGCAATCTTGGCGCTGGCAATCAGATTGGGACCCTGGTCATGACCGGTCAACCCTATCCCCGTAATGAGCAAAAAGGTAACGGGAAACACATGGATTTCATTTTTTTTAATACCAAAAACACACGCATGGATGTTTCGGCGTTACGGAATGATTTTGAGTTTATACATTCCGAAGAGGACGAGCCCAATGAGGAATGGAAATACTGGAAACAAAAACTATCCCAAGGGAAACGCATGCCGGTGTTCTTCCTGCAAAAAGATGACAAGGTAACCTCCTTTGGGCTGGCCATGATGTACCGATTACCCTATAAAAACAGTATTTCCGATGCGATCCGCAATACCAACCGCGCCCATTTCCCGAGAAAAGGGGAATCCTTTGCCCCGGATCTGGCGGATATGATTTTTGGATATGTCGCGCAGGATTTTGATGCCGGCGCCCTGAAAGGCCGTGTTCAGGTGGGGCATTTTAAGGAAACCGCTCCTTCGAACACCCTTCAACCCATAACCAAAAATCTGGGATCGCCCAAACCCACTTTTTATCCGCATTATGTCCGTCAGCCCAAAGCGGGCAAGGATTATACCGTGCCAAAACGAGGCAGACAGGCGGAATATACCACCTATATGGATGACCAGGCCGAAATTCGCGGTTGGAAACGCTATCCCATCGAAAACAATATGGCGGATATGCAAAGTGTGGTGCCTTCCCAAACCACCACCACATTCAAACCCATCGATAAAGGCGCTGTTTTTAAGGGAAAAATTCGATTTCATAATTTGCGTCCCTTTGAGCTGGGCGCATTGTTGTGGAGCATCACATTGGGGAACCGGACGGGTTGCTTCCATAACATCGGCATGGCCAAACCCCTTGGATTTGGAAGGGCGCGTCTGGATATTGAGAATATGATCATCCATTATGGGCAAACCATGGACCTGCAATCCGCCCTAAAGGCTTTTGAAAACCATATGGAACAAAAGCTGCCGGGATGGAAGGAGAGTGAGCAAATAAAAGAGTTGCTCACCATGGCCGATGCGCGTTATCAGGCCGGCTATGATACCGATTATCCGGCTTTGACGGTAAGACCAAATGTTAATGAATTTGCCAAACTCATTAAAGGCAATGGTTTGGTATTGCCTTCCTATGCCGAAACAGCCATAAAAGATGAGACCGTTCAAATTCGTTCCAGAGAACAGGAAATGGCCCGGAGAGAAAGGGAAGCGCAAATAGACAGCCTGAAACAGGAAAATCCGGACATCCTTAAGATACTGGAATTGACCAATAGTCAATTAAAGGATTTCATCAGAGATCAGACCATACCTGTTGAAGAAAAGGTGATTCTGCTCGATGCCTACCCTTTATTAAAAGGCGGTCAAAAAAGTATTATTGATAATGCCCTGGTATCGGGTAGAGGAGCGATATATAATAATTTAACGCTGATAGAAGAAGCCACGGGACGGAAATTCCCACGATAAGATATATTACAATATTGTAATGAAACCCTATTCATGAATAAACAAATAGGACGGGCCGAACACCGACCACAGTGCTTTGTGTGATTGTTTTTTAATGGTTGAAGTGTCGGCCCGTATCCTTTTCTAAAATCCATCTCACATAAAAAGGGAGCTGCCATGCCCAAACAATTTATTCTATCCCCCTGCGGTACCAGCATACTGACCGGTAATAACGCCACGGGTGAAGAGCGTAACTGCATCAATCGCAATGCCAATAAAAAGGAAGCGGATATTTCAACTGATGACCGCCGGATGCTGGAGGAACGGCTGGCCGCCGTGCGCCGGCGTATATTGAATGCCGGCCCTGGAGATGTCTTCCCCATGTCCGCTGAACTCAATGCCCTGTGCCGTTTTTATGCATTCGAAATGCAAAAAGGGGAGCATGATCATCATGTGTTGCTGGCCACCGATACCTGGCTGGGCCGTCAAACCGCGGGCATCATCCGGGAATGGTTGGCCCAATATGGCCTCAGCGTGGAAATTTACAGTCCGTCGGATTTACAAACCGCCGACATCACCGGATACCGCTGGGCCCTGACCGATATCGTTAAATGGGCCGACGATACCCTGCCCGGCTATAAGGATGCCGGATACCGGATTGTATTTAACCTTACCGGCGGTTTTAAAAGCGTGCAGGGTTTTTTGCAAACCCTGGCCATGCTGTACGCCGATGAAACCATTTATGTGTTTGAAAAACAACCTCAACTGTTCCGGTTGCCCCGGCTGCCCATCACTTTTACGCCGGATAAAAGCGTGGCCGGGCATTTTGAGACGTTCCGCAAAATAGACCTGGGGCTGCCTGTGAAAGTACCCGAAGATATCCCTGAAATTTTGTTGCAAGTCATGGAAGGTGAAACAGCCCTCTCGGAAATCGGAGCCTTGCACTACACGCAAACCCGCCACAGGTTGTATCGGGAACGGCTTTTCCCGCCCATATGCGAACAGGTACGTTTTGGCGCCAAATTTGAAAAAAGTGTGGCCGGTTTGCCGCCGGAGCGCCTGTATATGGTAAATGAACGCATCGAAGACCTGTGCCGCTATTTTTTATCCGGTCAAAAAATAAACATCCGGCGCCTCGATTTTAAGCCCTTGCAGGGCAATCCGCTGCCGCCTTACACTCATGAATGCGACGCCTGGGCCGACGCGGATGCCAAACGCATCTTTTGCCGGTTTGAAAACAACATGTGCATTGTGGAAGAATTGCGAAAAGCCTTGCATTAG
>RFFS01000097.1 GCA_003696775.1 Calditrichota bacterium | reverse complement strand
TCGACAGGCTCAGGGAACTCCTTCTTACAGGCTCAGGGAACTCCTTCTTACAGGCTCAGGGAACTCCTTCTTACAGGCTCAGGGAACTCCTTCTTACAGGCTCAGGGAACTCCTTAAATGAAACACAAAAAAATATGAAAATAATGAAACATGCCCTCAAAATATACATCATCCTGTTATGCGTTTGTGCACCGCTTTTTTCACAGCAACCACGCTTTTTTTACCAACCCGACAGCGCCGCTTATATCCTGCCCGCGGTGAACGACAGTTACCGCTTTAATAGCCTTCCCGAACCGGTCCGGGCGGACAGCAACCTACTGGGACTGGATGTCGTGGCAGCAGGGCAAAACGGAGCCATCTCCCCCTATGACAATTATGAAGACGCCCTCTATTATCTGGTATCCCCTTTTGCCCGTTATACATTTAACCGGCGCATCAACATGACTTTGCGTGTCAATGTGGAAAATATCCGCCGGGATTATCTTTATCCCGAACGCAGCTACTGGGCCGATACCTTTGCCGGTCATCGTGGCGACTATGATGTGTCCGCCATTACTTACCGTGGTAAATATGTAACCATTAAGGCCGGTCGGGATTATCTGCAACCGGGCATAAATCTCTATGAGAATCTTCTTTTTTCCCGTTTCGCGTATGCCCATGATCAGATAAGCATCCATCTGCATAACCGTTATCTGGTATTATCATCGGTTTATGTCAGCCCGACGTCCACCCGGGAAAACGGACAGCTTTACAATCGCCATATCAATCTCCATCGTCTGGCCCTGCGTTTGCCCTGGGGGTATATCGCTCTGAATGATCTGATGCTATATGGCGGGATAAATCAGGGGGTGGATATCATGGCCTTTAATCCTTTGATTTTTCTTTATCCCTATCGTAAAAATAAAAAACACCTCGATGGCAACAATATCATGTCGTTGGAACTTTACCTGACCCATACGGACTATTTTCTCTTTGCCGAGGCCCTGTTGGATGATTATCAGGCCGACCGGAAAGTGTCCACCGATTTGGAACCCCCCGAGTGGGGTGTGAATCTGACCGTTGGTAAAAAGGAATTGGCACCCGCTCTGATGTGGAAGCTCAACTATACCCGTTTGGCCAACCGCACCTTTAACGCCCCGGATCGGGCCCTGGAAAAATATATCGATAAAAACTACCCCATCGGTCACTGGCTGGGGAATAATTTTTGGGAAGTGAAAACCTCTTTTGTTTACATGCCTACGCCGCGCTGGAGTACCGATCTCACTTTTTCCTATCTGGAATATGGGGATGAAGCGCTATACGCGCCCTTTAATAAGGATTATGAAAATTACACCGTTGAACAGGGTTATGATGAAAACTTTCCCTATGGTCGTCTGCATACACAGGCCGGTGTAACTGTAAATACATATTACCGTTTTTCTGCGGATTGGTTATTACGGGGGCGGCTGGGTTATTGGCCCGTCAACAGCATACTGTACAACCGAATCAGCGCCGGACTTTCCCTGGCTTACCGTTTCCGCTTTTCCCTAAATAATGCAAAGCAATAGGCGGGCTGGTATTCGTTGTTTCTCAACACGATAGTACTTTTGGCTGCCTGTAAAACAAAATCTGCTTTCATTTCCGGGAAGAGACTAACTGATGAATTGGGTTGAGCATAGGGGGGGATCTTCCACCACGGCCCTGTGGGGCGCTTTCCTTGTTCTGGTTGAAACCATTGACAGCGGGCGGGACAAGGCTTACATTATTGTTAACAGCAAAAAAATATAAGTATAATTGATGGCTGAAATCAACAAGGCAGCATCCACCGTCCGATTACCATTAAATGATTTTTCACGGCATCAATTCTGGGATGTTGATATCAAAACCCTTCAGGCTGACGAACATGCCGCCTTTATCATTGCCAGGGTATTAGAGTATGGCTTGTAATCGGATTGGCGGATTTTACTGGCATATTATGGCATAAAAAAAATTGTGGCGGTCGCCAGGAAAATCAAAGAACTTGACAAAAAAACCGCGTCATTTCTGGCTCTTCTCGGTGGCATATCGGCAAAAGACTTCGCATGTTACACTTCAAGGCAATTCAGCCCCAAACACTGGAACTTCTGAAAATAATCCAGGAAAAAGATATCTTCCGAAATCTGCGTCTGGTGGGAGGCACCGCGTTGGCATTACAAATAGGTCATCGTATTTCCGATGATCTTGATTTGTTTGGAGAACTGGAGGCCGATAAAGATGAAATATCCGCAGCCCTTAATTCCCTGTCGGATATCGTTTATTTAGGCGGTACGAAAAACATACATATCTACATCATAAATAAAATTAAGGTTGATATTATCAACTATGCCTATCCCTGGCTAAATCCCTCTTAGAATGAGGAAGGCCTGAGGCTGGCGTCCATTGAGGATATTGCGGCCATGAAAATGGCAGCCATCACGGGATGGGGGACCAAAAAAGATTTTATAGACATTTTCTTTCTCTTACAAAAATTCTCCTTACATGAACTACTCTCATTTTATGAAGAAAAATACCATGACGCTTCAATATTTTTAGTCATACGAAGCCTGGTATATTTTGATGATGCCGATAAGGAGCCTTTACCTAATTTGTTTTCATCCGTTTCCTGGACGCAAGTCAAGGGTACCATAAGGAAACATGTAGCTCAATTCGCTGGTTAGTTTTTTTCCGTAATTGAAATGGAATAAAATCCAGGTGAATGAGCTGGTATTCATGCAAGCAGGCGAATGGAGTAAAATTGTAGGGCAAGTGAAGGAATTGGATAATATTAAATGAACAATTTTTTGAAAAACTATTTTTGTTGAGGTAATATACATGAAAAAAGCGTTAATCACCGGGATCACCGGGCAGGATGGCAGTTACCTGACCGAATTGTTGCTAAAAAAAGGATATCAGGTGCATGGCATCATCCGCCGGGCCAGTTCCTTTAACACCCAACGCCTGGATCATATCTACCAGGACCCGCACGAAGAGCCGCGGCGGTTGGTTCTGCATTATGGCGATCTGACCGATTCTTCTAATTTGAACCGTATTTTGGAAAAAGTGCATCCCGATGAAATTTATAACCTTGCCGCGCAAAGCCATGTGGGCGTCTCCTTTCAGGTGCCGGAATACACCGCCGAAGTGGATGCCACCGGCACGCTGCGTTTTTTGGACGCCATCAAGGAAACAGGGATCAGCACCCGTTTTTATCAGGCCAGCACCTCGGAACTGTATGGTAAGGTTCAGGAAGTGCCCCAAACGGAAAAAACCCCGTTTTACCCGCGCAGTCCCTATGCCGTGGCCAAATTGTACGCTTTCTGGATCACCGTCAATTATCGGGAAGCCTATGATTTGTACGCCTGTAACGGCATCCTGTTTAATCACGAATCCCCGCGGCGCGGCGAAACCTTTGTTACCCGCAAAATAACCCGCGCCGTCACACGTATATATTGCGGACTGCAAAACACACTCTATCTCGGTAACCTGGAAGCGAAACGGGACTGGGGCTATGCCCCGGAATTTGTGGAAGGGATGTGGCGCATCCTGCAACAGGAAGCGCCGGATGACTATGTGCTGGCCACCGGTGAAACACATTCCGTTCGCGAATTCACCGAACAGGCCTTTCATCGGCTGGGGATTGACATTGAATGGCGCGGTGAAGCGGAACAGACCGAGGGGGTGGTCGCCCGGGTTGCTGCCGACGATGATACGGCCTGCACACCCGGGGATGTGGTGGTGCGCATCGACCCCAATTACTACCGGCCCACCGAGGTGGACCTGTTGATCGGCGATGCGAGCCGGGCCAAAGCACGCCTGGGCTGGCAACCCGCCGTCACCTTTAAGGAACTGGTGGATATCATGGTGGACGCGGATTTGAAACTGGCTCGCCGGGAAAAAGCTATAAAGGATATGTAAAACCCGCCGCGCCTGTATGAAGTGTCCCCTGATCCTGTCGTTGGAGTGACCTAAACCTGTCGAAGGAGTTCCCTGAGCGTGTAAGAAGGAGTTCCCTGAGCTTGTCGAAGGGAACTCCCCACCGGTTGCCTCTCGCTTCGACAAGCTCAGCGATCGGCTCTCGACAGGCTCAGCGATCGGCTTTCGACGAGCTCACCCATAGTGACAACAGTTCATGTTTTAACGCTCAGTTACTATATACTCAATGTTGATAATGGTATCATTGCCTAAGTTCATCGAAAGAGTATCCTAAACCTGCAGAAGAAATTCC